>NZ_BAACAN010000002.1:0-233925 GCF_054687055.1 Segatella asaccharophila
CAGCCGCGAGATGAGAACTCCACAAGAGAGGGCCGTCAGAGACGATGACGTAGATAGGGTGCAGGTGTAAAGGCGGTGACGTCAAAGCCGAGCACTACTAATTGCCCGAAAGCTTTCCCGTCTGCTGAAAGAGGTTCATACTTGTAGCTGCGTGCGGGTCAGTTCCCGCATGGAAGGTCAGTCCTGCTTCAGTGTCATTATTGTCAGACCCATATCAGGTGGTCATGGCGGTGGGGTCACACCTCTTCCCATTCCGAACAGAGAAGTTAAGCCCACAGGCGCCGATGGTACTGCAATGCAATGCGGGAGAGTAGGCAGCCGCCTCCTTTTTATCAAGAATAAGGAAAGAAAAGGAAGAGAGGGGCCCGGGAAGCAGGATACTGCATCCCGGGCCCCTTTTCATGTCAGGGCATGTCATATCGGATAAGGAATTTCTTTTCCAGGGTGTGGAAATGGATGAATCGTAGTCACTGATTCTCACGACGATAGTCACTCGTGACCGATATGGTGCATTATGGTACCCCGAAATGGTGCATATTGCTCCTCCATGAGGATACCGCCCGGAATCAGGCGTCAAGGCCAGTGATTTTAAGGCCTTAAAATCAGGGGTGTACCGTAAAACGGCAACCCTGTTATTGGAATCTCTTTATCCCTGAAACATAATAAGATGGTCAGCCCCCCCGACTTTATAAAATGATCCGCTTATGTCCGGAATTACACGGGTTATTCTTCTTCTAAGGGCATAGGCTTTTTGACGAAGACCAGTTCTTCAGGCATCTTTAACCATTTTCGGTTTCGCGCAATCTTCAGGGTACTTCCCTTGATCTGTTTCAGGGTATAAGTGCTGTCCTTATTCATGGTGAGGGTAGCCGTTAAATCTTCGCTGCCATAATCATTTATAACAGCGAGTTTAGCTATATTTGATGAGGTTATTTTGGCGGACGTGAACAGCCACTTCCGGCCATCGTGTATGTCTCCGAAGAAGCCTGGCAATTTTCCGAAAATCTCTTGATGAGGGACAGTAATATCATTCTGATAGAAATTGATCACCATGTACACTTCATATTTTGCATTATAGAGATACCCCCTGAATGTCTGGTTATCAGACTGTGCCTGGGCAGTAAAAGCCAGACATATAAATAATAATGTAAATAAGATTTTCTTCATATTTTTCCGTTTCTTGCAAAGTTATTGATTTTAGTTAATAATTCCAACGTTTTTAGAAATAATTCTGGATTAAATTGCAATATTACTATTTTTGGTTTATCTTTGTGAAGTTTTAGCAGAAGCATCATGGAAAAAAACAGACTATTTCCGGATTATATTTTTGAGTCGAGTTGGGAAGTATGCAACAAGGTAGGTGGAATCTATGCCGTTTTGTCTACAAGGGCAAAGACATTACAGGAGGTGATGAAGGATCATATCTTTTTTATTGGTCCGGATTTCAGGGATCAGAAAGTGAACCCTTATTTTAAGGCGGATGATTCTTTGTTTCCTTCATGGAAAGAGGATGCTGCAAAAAGGGGTCTTCATATAAGGATCGGACGCTGGCTTATACCCGGAGAACCGATAACTTTTCTGGTAGATTTCCAGCCTTATTTTAAATTAAAAAACCAGTTATATGGTCGCCTTTGGGATTTATTCCGTGTGGATAGTCTTCACGGCTATGGTGACTATGATGAAGCCTCAATGTTCTCATACGCTTCGGGATTGGTAGTAGAGAGTTTTTACAGATTTTATCTGAATGAGACTTATAAGGTGGTTTATCATGGCAATGAGTGGATGACAGGATTGGGACTTTTATATGTTCATTATAAATTGCCTTTTGTTGCCACTATGTTTACTACTCATGCCACGAGCATCGGCCGAAGTATAGCAGGAAACAATAAACCTCTTTACGCTTATCTGTATAATTATAATGGAGATCAGATGGCGGAAGAGTTAAATATGCAGAGCAAGCATTCCGTGGAGAAACAGACCGCTAAATATGTGGACTGTTTTACTACGGTGAGTGATATTACTGCCAGGGAATGCAAGGAGTTATTGGATAAACCTGTAGATCAGGTCCTGCCTAATGGTTTTGAAGACGATTTCGTCCCTCGCGAACCATTGTTTTCCCGAAAACGTGCTGCGGCGAGGGAGAAAATGCTGGAGGTAGCTAATGCTTTATTAGGAACTTCCCTTGATGATCATACCTTGATCGTGTCGACCAGTGGGAGATATGAGTTCCGCAATAAGGGTATTGATGAATTTATTGAAGCGATGAATCGGTTAAGGAAAGATGCCACACTGAGACGCCCAATTTTGGCTTTTATTGACGTGCCAGGTTGGGTTTCGGAACCTAGAGCTGATCTCCTTGCCCGTCTGAAGAGTGGGCAGAAAGCAAATATCCCTCTGGAGAAGCCTTATCTGACCCATTGGTTACATAATATGAATGACGACCGGGTCCTCAGTATGATGAATTATTTGAATTTCCATAATAGCAGCAATGATCAGGTAAAATTGATCTTCCTGCCCTGCTATCTGAATGGTCAGGATGGTATATTCAATATGACGTATTATGATGTGATATTAGGGAATGATTTGTGTGTTTATCCTTCTTATTATGAGCCGTGGGGGTATACCCCTCTTGAGGCGATTGCTTTTAAGGTATCTTGTATAACTACAGATCTCGCAGGGTTTGGACTGTGGGTGAATAAGGAACTTGGGAGAAGTGGTGAAATAGAAGATGGTGTCAAAGTGGTTCATCGTACAGACTTCAATTATTTTGATGTAGCTGATTCTATTATGAATACGGTACATAAATATGCTCAAATGACGCCCTCGCAGGTAGAGGAATGCAGGATGAAAGCTCGAAAACTCTCTCAAAAGGCTCTGTGGAGCCGTTTCTTTATCTATTATCGGGAGGCCTATGATCTGGCCCTTCGTAAGGTTTTGGAGAGAAGAAAATAGAAATGAATTGACTTTTAGAGAAATATAATTAAACTTCACGAGTATGAAAATTAAAGCAGATTATTCAAATACTCCTCAGTGGAAGGACCTGACGATCAAGTCACGACTTCCAGAGCAGTTAAAAGGTCTAAATGAACTTGCACATAATATGTGGTGGTCCTGGAACTATGAAGCTCGTAATATGTTCAAGAGTTTGGACGAACAACTTTATGAGGAAGTAGGGCATAATCCGGTTTTGTTGCTGGAACGTTTGAGCTATGATCGGAAAATGGATATTGTCAAGGATAAGGCCATGATGAAGAGGGTTGATGATGTCTGCACAAAGTTCCATAACTACATGAATGTCAAGCCAGACAAGACTCGCCCTTCTGTAGCCTATTTCAGTATGGAATATGGACTCGATCAAACTCTTAAAATTTATTCAGGCGGATTAGGAATGCTGGCTGGAGATTACTTGAAAGAAGCATCGGACAGTAATGTGGATCTGGTAGGAGTGGGATTCCTCTATCGGTATGGTTATTTCCAGCAATCGTTGAACATGGATGGCCAGCAGATTGCTAAATATGATGCTCAGGACTTCAACTCTCTTCCTATAGAGCGCGTCCTGGATAAGGATGGTAACCCGGTTATCGTAGATGTACCGTATGTCAATTATCAGGTACATGCTTATGTGTGGCGTGTGAATGTAGGGCGTATAAAACTCTATCTATTGGATACCGACAATGATCTGAACTCTCAATATGATCGTCCGATTACCTATAATTTATATGGAGGTGACTGGGAAAATCGCCTGAAGCAGGAAATTCTATTGGGCATGGGAGGTATTCTGATGCTTAAAAAACTGGGCATTAAGAAGACTCTTTACCATTGCAATGAAGGCCATGCTGCACTCTGTAATTTACAACGACTATTGGACTATGTCAAGACCGGCCTTGATTTTAATCAGGCTCTTGAATTAGTCCGTGCATCTTCGCTCTATACCGTCCATACGCCTGTACCAGCAGGACATGATTATTTTGATGAAGGACTTTTCGGAAAGTATATGGGAGGTTATCCTGCAAAATTAGGAATATCATGGGATGAATTCATCGGTATGGGGCGCCAGAACCCTGAAGATCATAGCGAGAAATTCTGTATGTCCACTTTTGCCTGTAACACTTGTCAGGAAATCAATGGGGTCAGCAAACTCCATGGGTGGACTTCTCAGAAAATGTTCGCTCCTATCTGGAAAGGCTATTATCCGGAGGAAAATCATGTGGGTTATGTTACCAATGGAGTACATTTCCCGACCTGGTGTGCATCGGAATGGCGTAAACTTTATGACGCTTATTTTGATCCGACTTTTATGAATGATCAAAGTAATGAAGAGTTGTGGCATGCCATTTATCATGTTGATGATGCGGAGATCTGGCAGACCCGTATGGCACTGAAGAAGAAACTGGTGGACTATATCCGTGAAAAGTTTACTCAAACCTGGCTGAAGAACCAGGGTGATCCTGCACGGGTTGTATCGTTGTTGGAGCGGATTAATCCAAATGCGTTGATGATCGGTTTCTGCCGCCGTTTTGCTACATATAAGCGGGCAAATTTGCTTTTTACGGATCTTGACCGTCTGTCTAAGATCGTGAATGATCCGGAACATCCGGTCTTGTTCTTCTTTTCCGGGAAAGCACATCCTGCTGATGGAGCTGGACAGGGATTAATCAAGATGATATTTGAAATTAGCCAGAGACCGGAGTTTTTAGGTAAAATCATCTTTCTGGAAAATTACGATATGCAACTGGCTCATCGTCTGGTTTCTGGTTGTGATATTTGGATGAATACGCCTACTCGTCCTTTGGAAGCATCCGGTACATCCGGTGAGAAGGCAGAGATGAATGGAGTGGTTAACCTGTCTGTTCTCGATGGCTGGTGGGTTGAAGGCTATCGTAAAGGTGCCGGTTGGGCACTTCCTCAGAAAAGGACTTACCAGAACCAGGCTTATCAGGATAAACTGGATGCTGCTACTATTTATAACCTTCTGGAGAATGAAATCGTTCCTCTTTATTACGATCAGGGGAAAGATGGTTATAGTCATAATTGGGTCAGCGTAATCAAAAATTCCATTGCTACGATCGCACCCCATTATACGATGAAGCGGCAGTTGGATGACTATTATAATAAGTTTTATATCAAAGAGGCAGAACGTTTTAAGAAACTGTCTGCGAATGATAATCGTCTGGCAAAAGAGATTGCTCTTTGGAAAGAAGAAGTGGCCCAGCGCTGGGATTCTATTAAAGTAGTATCCAAGGATACTTCCGTGCTCAGCAACGGTGGAGAAACTGGAATGAAGTACCGGTTGAATTACACTGTGGATGAGCAGGGATTAAATGATGCCATTGGCCTGGAACTGGTTACCTTGAAACCGGTCAGCTCAGATGATGAGCGTCAGGTATATAAAGTCTATCCATTTAAATTGAAGGGGCACGAGGGTAATAATTACACCTATGAGGCCGTAATAGAACCTGAGGAATCTGGGACGTTCCGGAGTTGTGTACGGATGTATCCTAAAAATCCAAATCTTCCTCATCGCCAGGATTTCTGTTATGTGAAGTGGCTGAGTTGAAAGACTTGGAGACATAGCGGCCTATGGTCAGCTGTGGAGGAATAAAAGAAGGGCGTCTGAATATTTTCGGACGCCCTTCTTCCTTTATACGAAAAGGAATATCATACTAAATACTGTGATGAAATACTTTCGTTAGCTTCTACCCGTCGGATAGTTTCAGCAAACATGGCTGCAACTGAAATCTGTTTGACTTTTGCACAACGGTTAGAATAAGGGATAGAATCGGTGAATACGATTTCTTCCAGAGCCGAGTTTTGAACTCTTTCAGATGCGGGACCACTCATGACACAATGTGATGCGCATGCCCTGACACTTTTGGCTCCTGCCTGTTTCATAATATCCGCAGCTTTGGTAATTGTGCCGGCAGTGTCTACCATGTCATCGATGATCACGACATTCTTCCCCCTTACATCACCGATAATCTGCATGCTTCCCACAACATTTGCACGATCCCGGGTCTTGTTGCAAAGAACCAGGGGACAGCCTAAATATTTGGCGTAGGTGTTGGCACGTTTTGATCCACCGACATCTGGTGAAGCGATGACTAGATCCTTGATGTGCAAGGACTGAACATAAGGCAGTAAAACGGCAGAAGCATAAAGATGATCTACGGGAACGTTGAAGAAGCCCTGGATCTGATCTGCATGAAGGTCCATTGTGATCAGACGGTCAATGCCGGCTACACTGAGTAAGTCGGCAACCAGTTTGGCGCCAATGCTTACTCTGGGTTTGTCCTTGCGATCCTGACGTGCCCAACCGAAATAAGGGATGACTGCAATGATGTTTCTTGCAGAGGCGCGTTTGGCGGCATCAATCATCAAGAGCAGTTCCATGAGATTGTCCGAATTAGGGAATGTACTTTGTACCAGGAACACGTCACGCCCCCGGATAGACTCTTCATAGGAGACGGCAAATTCACCGTCAGAGAACCGTGTAACTTGTAATTTGCCTAAAGGGACACCTAAACTTGCGCAGATTTTTTCTGCTAAATACCTTGTGTTTGTACCAGAAAATACCAAAAAAGAGTTTTTTTCGCTCATTACTATAAGTTTATGTTTGAAATATTGGTTTATCTTCAACTTCTTCAGTTATGGTCTGCCCGTTTGGCAATGTCCTCTCGTTTTGTAAGAAAAAATTGATGCTGACGGAATGCAGGATAACTGTTGTAATCAAACTCTCACTTTATCATTGGACGATCTAATCGGATGCAAAAGTAACTATTTTCTATCAGAAATTGCAAAATATCCGAAATAAAAAATTAACTTTGTGCGAAAAATCAAGATAAGACAATGATGAAAGTGAATTCAAAAACTTTTCAGGAAGTTCATGAACCGATGTATATTCTTGAAGAGAACCTTCTAAGGCGGAATTTGCAGTTGATCCATTCGATAGCTGACTCGGCAGATGTAGAAATTATTTTGGCCTTGAAGGCTTATGCCCTATGGAAAACATTCCCTATTTTCCGGGAATATATTCCGGCCACTACTGCCAGTTCTTTAAACGAAGCTCGTCTAGCTTTCGAGGAATTTGGTTGCCCGGTTCATACCTATACACCGGCCTATACTGAAGAGATGATAGACGAGATTGCAGGCTATTCGAGTCATTTGGTTTTCAATTCCTGGTCACAGTATGCCCGTTATCATGAACGGGTCTCCCGTGCGAATCCTCGGGTTAGCATTGGCATCCGGGTCAACCCCGAGTATTCAGAGATTAAAACGGCCTTGTATAATCCTTGTGCTCCAGGATCAAGGTTTGGAATTCTGGCTGGACAACTACCGGATCAGTTACCTTCGGATATTAAAGGTTTTCATGTGCATTGTCATTGTGAGAGTAGTGCTGATACTTTTCAGCGGACCCTTGCTCATATTGAAGATAAATTTGGCAAATGGTTTCCTCAGTTGGAATGGATTAATTTCGGTGGAGGGCATCTGGTGACTCATAAAAAATACGACACTCTTCTGTTGATCCATCTTTTGAAAGCTTTTCATTATCGTCATCCAGATCTGAAGATAATTATGGAGCCGGGCAGTGCTTTTGCCTGGCATACCGGCCCCTTAATAGCCCAAGTGGTTGATGTTGTTGAGAATAACGGGATTAGAACGGCTATTCTTAATGTGAGTTTTACTTGTCACATGCCAGACTGTCTAGAGATGCCGTATAAGCCTGATATACGAGGGGCGGAGAAATTATCTCTGGCCAAGGCGAAAGCTCCTTCAGAGGCACATATTTATCGTTTGGGTGGCAATTCCTGTCTGAGTGGAGATTTTATGGGAAGTTGGAAATTTAAACATGAATTGCAGATTGGAGAAAACATCATCTTTGAAGATATGATCCATTATACCATGGTAAAGACCAACATGTTCAATGGTATCAGCCATCCTTCTATTGCCTTGCTGCATTCCGATGGTGAGTTAGAAATACTTCGCCGTTTCGGTTATGATGATTATAAGGATCGTATGGATTGACAATCGTTTGTACAACTATACATCTGTACTGCCGCCCAGATCTGGTTTTGTCTATTTCTAAAAAAAGACACGAAAAATTTGTCAGGTTGGAAAAAAACTATTACCTTTGCAATCGCATTTGGAGAAATGTCCCTATAAGGGGGAAAGGCGGCAATAGCTCAGTTGGTAGAGCGCGACCTTGCCAAGGTCGAGGTCGCGGGTCCGAGTCCCGTTTGCCGCTCAACATTCTGAATAGATAAAAGGGTCTGACCTTTAAAAGCCCAGGTGGCGGAATTGGTAGACGCGCACGTTTCAGGTGCGTGTGTTTTACGACGTGCAGGTTCGAGTCCTGTTCTGGGCACTAATCTATTCAGAATGATTTATTGTTGGAGAGGTGGCGGAATTGGTAGACGCGCTACTTTGAGGGGGTAGTGAAAATTATTTCGTGGGAGTTCGAGTCTCCTCCTCTTCACAATTATTTTTGATTTTGCGGCAATAGCTCAGTTGGTAGAGCGCGACCTTGCCAAGGTCGAGGTCGCGGGTCCGAGTCCCGTTTGCCGCTCTTTTTTTATTTAAGGGAAACATACATTTTCATGAATTTATATCTTAGATATTTTGATAAAGAGACATTAGTTTCTAATGTCGATGAAGCCATTGATTTCTTGCGTAGTATACCTGAAATAAGTCTGGATGAAACTCTGGTTGAGGACATCCGGGATTATGTTGCTAGTGACGTGATGTATCCAAAACGCTATAAAGTCCGTCCGCGGGTTTACTTTATTATCATTAAGACAACTGCGGCGACGATGCTGGATTTCAAGGAAAAAAAAGCTGTGCATCCGAACGTGAGCGGAGTGTCCCCTGCAGCTGAGCGGCATGACCTGGCAGCTACTGCCATGACACGGCTTACGGTAGAGCATCAGGGATGGTATGAAGGTTCTCTGGATTTTAAACGCGTAGTAATGATCCCGGCAACGGGGAAGCATGAATATCGGGATACGCATTTTGTGGCTGATGTCAAGGCTGTCTCTGGTCAGGATTGTTATAATCGTATTGTTGAACACCTTCGTGCCCGTGTAGACAGCCGTAGTCAGTTTCCTTCTGCTAAGGGGAAAAATTTCCAGTTTAAATATTTGGGAATGTGGAAATAAGGTGAGCCTATGAATAAGGTTATGTTAATAGGAAATGTCGGAATGGATCCTGAAGTCAGATATTATGATCGTGACCAGGCTGTCGCGCAGGTGAGCCTTGCTACCACCGAGCGTGGCTATACGCTTCAGAATGGCACTCAGGTTCCGGATCATACAGATTGGCATCATCTGGTTTTTAACCGCGGCTTAGCGAAGGTTGTCGAGAAATATGTGCATAAAGGGGATAAACTTTATGTTGAAGGGCGGATCCGTTATCGTTCTTATGATGATAAGCAGGGACGCCGTCATTCTGTGACGGAGATTCTCGTTGAGAATATGGAAATGCTTTCTCCACGTGACAAGATGGAGCCTTCACACCCGGATGTGAAATCTTCTGATGCTGGCCAGCTTGATCCTTCTCAATCTCAATCTTCAACAGATAGAGAAGTAGAGAAGGGTTCGTTACCATTTTAGTTATTAAAGTTTTACGGATTTGTTCGCAGCATTTACATGTCAGATTAGTACGTTGGTAAGCTTCAAGCCTATCACGATGGGCATGGTGGCAGCGGCTGTTTTAACCGTTGTTCTTCTTCTCTTTTCAGGATTTGCCAGTGGATCAGAGATAGCCTTTTTCAGCCTTTCTCCGGAAGATCTTGATGACCTGGATCCGGAAAAAAGCATGAAAGACCGATGGATTCAGAAACTCCGTGATGATTCTGAACGTACTCTTGCAGCCATTCTTATTGCCAATGATTTTGTCAATGTGATGGTTATTATGCTCAGTAACTATATTCTCACTTCCTGGGTTCACTTTAAAGTCATCTGGCTTCAGTTTGTCTGCATTACGGTGCTTCTCACATTTCTTCTTCTCCTTTTCGGGGAGATTATGCCGAAATTATATAGCCGGCAGAATCCACTTCATTTTTGCAGGAAAGCCGTGGGAGGAATAGTCTTTCTGAGAAAGTTGTTTTGGCCTCTTGAGAGTTTGTTGGTCAAGAGCGGCTCAATAGCTGAGAAAGCTGTTCCAAAAGAAAACCGCCAACTGAGTGTAGACGATTTACAACAGGCCCTTGAACTTACTGATAAAAATGATATCAAGAATGAGCAGAGTATGCTACAGGGGATCATTCGTTTTGGGGATGAGACTGCCAAGGAAGTGATGACGACGCGTCAGGATATTGTGTTTCTGGATATGAGGAGTACTTATTCTGAAGTCTTGAAATTCATCGTGGAAAATAATTATAGCCGTGTTCCTGTTTATCAGGTGAATACGGATAATGTCAGGGGCATTCTTTACATCAAAGATCTTTTGCCTTATCTGTCCAAGCCTTCAAATTTTAGATGGCAGAGTTTGATCCGTCCACCGTATTTCGTTCCGGAGACAAAACCTATAGATGATTTACTTAGGGATTTTCAGGATAACCGGGTGCACATGGCCATTGTTGTGGATGAATATGGGGGAACCAGCGGACTGGTCACTCTGGATGATATTCTGGAAGAGATCGTTGGGGAGATCAATGATGAATATGATGAGGAAGAGAAAGTCTATCGCAAGATAGATGATCATGTTTATATTTTTGAAGGAAAAACCTTGCTGAGCGATGTCTGTAAGATTCTGAACCTCGCTGATGATGAATTTGATGAAGTCGCCGGTGATGCAGATTCTCTTGCCGGACTGCTTTTGGAAATCAAGGGTGACTTCCCTGAACTTCATGAAGTCATCACTTACAGAAATTATATCTTTGAAGTTATGGCCATTGAGGAACGTCGTATCAGTGAGGTAAAAGTTACGGTGCTTCCTGAAGCGAAGGATAATAGGGAAGAAGGAGAGTAGATGGCTCTTTTAGGAATACAATTTTGTAATCCGGATACCCAGATAGGTTTATGGAAGATTCAGGAAACCATTGCTGATTTTTATCATATTTATCCTTGTCTGCGACCTTTTCGGAAAAGGTTGTCAGCCCGTTATCACAGCGAGCATAGGCAGTTGGAGTTTTTGGCGGTGCATGCTTTAGTTCATGAGATGTCCCCGGAAGCAGGTATGAATATCCGGCATTCCCTGACAGGACAACCGCTTTTGGCAGGATGGAATATCAGCATTAGTCATACTGTGGGATATGCTGTTGTAGCTCTTTCTAAAAAATATCCTGTAGGGGTAGACATTGAATATTTCAGTGATCGTGTGACAAGAGTTGCCTCCCGCTTTCTCCGTAGTGATGAGATGGCTTTGGATTTGACACATCTGCTCATCCACTGGTGTGCTAAGGAGGCGGTTTATAAATATGATTCTGAGGCTAATCTTGGATATAAAGAAATGCGCCTGGAGCCTTTTCTGATACAGGATAGATTTTGTATCGTGGACAATTTGAAGTCCCAATGGAAGATAAAGGTTTTTCTTGAGGTTAATTCAGATTATGTGCTGACTTTGGTATCCGGGGCTCCACGAAAGGATGCGGATCCTGATATTCAGGTGGACCATACCGGTATACAATTCTGAAAAACAACGATCCTTACCCTGGATCTGAAATTCATGGAGAAGTCCAGATCTATAAGGTAAGTGCCATTAAATTATAATACTCCCTTAGAACTTGGCAGTTCGAAGTGGTAGATATCTCTCCGGACAGCCATCTTCAAGGCTCGGGCTAATGCTTTGAAGATACCTTCTATCTTATGATGTTCATTCGTTCCTTCAGCCTTGATATTCAGGTTCATCTTGGCAGTATCACTCAGGCTTTTGAAAAAGTGCATAAACATTTCCGTAGGCATTTCTCCAATCTTTTCCCTCTTGAATTCTGCATCCCATACCAGCCAGGGCCTTCCTCCAAAATCCAAGGCTACCTGGCAGAGGCAGTCATCCATAGGCAGGCAGAACCCGTACCGCTCTATTCCTCGTTTGTCCCCGAGTGCTTTCAATAGGCATTCTCCCAGTGCCAGAGCCGTATCTTCTATGGTATGATGCTCGTCCACGTACAGGTCACCTTTGGTATGGATGGTCAGGTCCATCATGCCATGTTTCCCAATTTGTTCCAGCATGTGGTCGAAGAAACCAATGCCAGTGGAAATATCACATTTCCCCGTGCCATCCAGATTCAATCTTACGTAGATGTCCGTTTCTTTCGTCGTTCTTTTCACCTCTGCTATTCTCTCACCTGCGAACAGAAGTTCTGCTATTTTATCCCAAGTCATCCCGTCTTTGCCTAAAATCAAAGATCTACACCCGATATTCCGGGCCAGTTGAGCGTCGCTGTCACGGTCACCGAGAACATAACTGTCTGGGATGTTATAAGCCGGATCATTCAGGTATTTCTTGAGCATTCCCGTCTCGGGTTTTCTCATCGGAGAGTGCTCTTCAGGGAAATGGCGGTCTATGAGCTGGTCATCGAAGGTTATTCCTTCTCCTTCAAAGGTCTGGAGGATAAAGTGATGAACAGGCCAGAAGGTATCTTCCGGGAAGGAGGGCGTACCTAAACCATCCTGATTGCTGACCATGACAAACTTGAAATCCAGGTGTGAGCGTATAAAACCTAAGTTTTTAAATACACCTTTTGTGAATTTAAGTTTTTCAAAGGAGTCTATTTGTTCATCTTCCGGTTCCTCAATAAGAGTTCCATCTCGGTCAATGAACAGGATTTTAGTTTTTTTCATTATATTTTATTGTCATTTCTTCTTTGGTCTTTTTCCGGGTATTTATTGAACCATAGACGTAGATGAAAGTTACGATAGTATAAATCATCGTTGCTGAAAAGAGGAGTGCAGTAATGGTGAATACAAGGAAAGAGAGGATCGGAAAGTAGCCCGGAAGGTTCGCTGGGTCGCCAATAAACAATCCCATTTGTGACGATATTTGGGCTGAGATCAAAACCATTGCTGGCATGGCTAGTATAAACATTATCAGGCCGATGATAATGGACAGCAGGAGTGTTGTCATGAACAGCATCCCCCAGCGATGGAATCCTGTGCTGAAATGCCTGAATAACTGTTTCCATTTGGCATCTTTCTCCATCATATATTTGGGAGCGACGTATAACATGGGGATGGTGATCAATAGGAAAAGTACAACGCAGATCAGGACATAGAGCGATAAGATGGTGAGGTGAGCAATGTGAGATAAGGGATGACTTCCAATGAGTGCGGTGAACAGGTTTTTCAAGCCCCAGCATACGAGGAAGAATACCGCATCAATAAGGATACTGACCAGAAAATACTGTAGGTATCTTCCGAAGTTTCTCGTTCTCCCATATCCGTTGACCGTATTGAAAACGGAACTGAAATATAAAATCTCCGAGATGAATGTACCTGCATAAATGATGGTCTGAACTATCCATGATGTCCATGGATGAGAGACTCCCCAGTTATGAAGACTCAGGTTGGGAAGCCTGAAGAAAACACATAGCGCAATCAATACCGAAAAGATCAGCGCCGGTATCCATACTTTTTGGGCAAAGGTTTCTATATTATCTATTAAGAAATCTCGTGCATCACGCAAGCATGCAGTAAAACTGCGGTTTTTATTGATTTCCAATTTCATATCTTCTAAATTCAGAACATATAATGGCCGTAGCTATTGCTACGTTCAAGCTATCTGTCGTTTGCCTTCCCTGAGGATAATTTGGGATCAGTAACCGGTGGGTGATCCTTTTAGATACTTTCTCCGATATTCCGTTTCCTTCATTTCCCATAATTAGAAGTCCATTGGAGGTAAGTTGTTGGGTATAGAGGTTCTTCCCTTTTAGGAAAGTACCATAAACAGGAATATCCGTTGATAATTCTGCCACGTACCGTTCAAGGTCAGTGTAGGTGAGGCTGACCCGTGCAATGCTGCCCATTGTAGCTTGTACTACTTTTGGATTGTATAAGTCAGCAGTATCTTCGGAGCAGACGATGGATTCAATACCAAACCAGTCTGCTATCCTTATGATTGTACCTAAATTCCCAGGGTCCTGTACACCATCGAGAGCTAAGGTCAGTTGGGTTTCTGGATGAGGTTCAAGAGGATTTTCCCTCTGGTCAAAAAGCGCTACTACCTCTTGTGGATGTTGAAGGAAACTGACTTTTTTCAACTCTTCTTCACTTACCTCGATGTATTCTGTAAAAAGGGCCTTTTCCTGCCTTTGCATCCACTCGGGGGTCGCAATAATGGTCCGCGCTGGTTGGATGGACAGGAGGTCACCAACTACCTTGGGGCCTTCTGCTATAAATACTTTCTCGCTCTTTCGGATCTTTTTGTGATTTAAAGAACGGATATATTTTATTTTTGCCTTACTGATCATTATTAAACAGATATGAATGCTTGCTGACTGAGGCCTTTTCCCGATGGGAAAATTCTCATCTGTTTTCAATAGATAAATTTTTATCTTGTTGCAAAAGTAAACATTTTAATCGAAACGGAGAAGAGGTGAGGATAGAATTATTCTTAATGCAAAAAAAACTGTGTTAACAGGGCTTTCCCTCTATGAAAAATTCATTACCTTTGCAAAAAATCAAGAATATTGAATACGACTAGTCCATATAGTATACTTCGGGGGAAGGTTTCCAAACTTCTTCTTGTGATGGGTGCGTCGTTCTTTATATCCCTGTTTTTTTCGTCTTGTTCGGTCACGAAGTTTGTGCCAAGCAAAAAATACCTTTTGACAAAGGTAGAGGTCCGTTCAGACCAGCCGGGATTTGATATATCTTCCCTGGAACCTTATATTCGGCAAAAGGCTAATTCCAAGTGGTTTTCTGTTTTTAAGGTTCCGTTATATACCTATGCTTTGTCAGGGAAAGATTCAACGAAATGGGTCAACCGTGAATTGAAAAAGATCGGCGAGCAGCCGGTTATTTACGATACTCTCCAGGCGCGCCTTTCCTGTCAGGATCTGAAGGCGACGATGCGGAATATGGGTTTTATGGATGCCCGTGTAGGACTCCAGACACGAGTGCACGGTAAAAAAATCGATGTAGTCTACACTCTTCATCCGGGATCAGCCTTTACGGTCAGTCAGGTGAATTATGTGATCGATGACGATTCTATCGCCCGCCTTCTCAGGTTAGATCAGGAAAGCAACAGAGGTCTGCACCCTGGAATGAAATTTACGGTTACAGCGCTGCAAGATGAGCGGAATCGCATCACTTCCTTGCTGAACAATCTGGGCTATTATCGTTTTCACAAAGAGTTTATCCAATATGTAGCGGATACTGTTCCGGGGAAAAAGGACATAGCTCTTACCTTTCATCTTTTAAAATACCGTGCGAACAGTGATTCCCGGGAGATGTTACATCCGAGGTACCAGATTCATTCTGTACATTTCCTAAGTGGTGATGCTGATCCCATTCATTTACGTTGGAAAGTGTTGGAGGATAATTCGGATATAAGAGCAGGGCAGTATTATAGTGCCATGGACTTACAACAGACTTATCGGAATTTCAGTCGTCTACAGGCTGTAAAGTTTACGAACATCCGGTTTAAGGAACTTCCTGATTCAAATCTTCTGGATTGTAACATTCAGATTAGTATGAACAAGCCCTCTTCTATTTCTTTCCAGCCTGAAGGTACGAACACGGCAGGAGATCTGGGAGCAGCGGCATCTCTTACGTATACTAACCGGAATGTGTTCCGCGGAAGTGAACAGTTGAGTGTAGCCTTGCGGGGGGCGTATGAAGCCATTACAGACCTTGAGGGATATAAGAACCAGGATTATCAGGAGTATTCTTTAGAGACGAAATTAACTTTCCCCCGATTTTTGATTCCTTTTGTATCACGAGAGTTTCGTGATCGTCAGACTGCTTCTACTGAGTTTTCTGTAAGCTGGGATTTTCAAAACCGACCGGAGTTTCATCGCCGGGTCTTTTCCACAACCTGGAGCTATCACTGGAATAACGCTCAGCATTATATAGCTTATCACTATGATTTTCTGAATCTGAATTATGTCTATATGCCTTGGATCTCAGAGACTTTCAAGCATGATTATCTGGATAGTGTCTCCAATCGGAATGCCATCCTGAAGTATAACTATGAAGATCTTTTTATTATGAGGACCGGGTTTGGTCTGAGCTATTCAAACGGAAAGGATGCTATTCGTGCCAATGTGGAGACTGCCGGGAATCTCTTACAAGGACTTTCCCACCTCCTTTCGTTCAAGGAAAACAGTAATGGGCAGCATACCCTTTTCAATATAGCTTATGCCCAGTATGCAAAATTTGATTTTGACTATACCCATTTGATTCATTTTGATACCAGGAATGCTCTTGCCCTTCATGGTGACTTTGGCATTGCTGTACCCTATGGTAATAGTCAAATCCTGCCTTTTGAAAAACGCTATTTCTCTGGCGGAGCCAATTCATTAAGAGGGTGGGGAGTCCGGGAACTCGGGCCTGGAAAGTTCCGGGGGACAGACGGGCGTATAGATTTTATCAATCAGACGGGTGATATGAAACTTGATATGAATGTGGAATACCGTACCTACCTGTTTTGGAAACTCTATGGAGCGGCGTTTGTTGATGCGGGGAATATCTGGACTCTGCGGAATTATGCCGACCAGCCCGGAGGAGAATTTAAGTGGAATAGTTTTTATCAGGAGATAGCAGTATCTTATGGCCTGGGATTACGATTCAATTTCAATTATTTCATTTTACGTTTTGATGTGGGGATGAAAGCTATTAACCCTGGCTATGAGACTCAGGATGAGCATTATGCTATCTTTCATCCTAATCTTAGTCGTGATCTGGCTTTTCACTTCGCGGTAGGTCTTCCATTTTGACTTTCCATTTGTGATTCTGAAAGATCATGGGCAAGCGGAATTGAGCATGGGAGACAACCCTGCCCGATTTACCTATGGTATCCATGCAGACATAGTCATTGACGGTTAGTATAACCTCCGCAGCCGAGTCATTTACAAACTTGATCTTATGGATGTGGCAGGATGCCCCGTCAGTTTTTCCTCGTAGGACGGGCAGGTCAGCTGTATGGACGTTTGAGGCTGCATATCGAAGCCACTTTTGGGAACCGGAGGTACAAAAAGGTATAGCCTTCCTGAACTGCCAGTTGAAATAGAATGTCGCAAAGGAATCTGCATCTGCCTTTAATTGTTTCTTGTCTCCTGCATGACTGGCGCTGCATCCTGCAGCCAGCAGTCCTGCAAATAAGACCAGACCATAGAGTGAGGCCTGGTGGAGTGGAAACCTGAGAGGATGGAAAATATTAAATTTCATCATGAAATTTTAAATCGTTCACAAAGATAACAAAATCTTTTGTTATCTTGATCTTTTTTCGTACTTTCGCATAAAATCCTATTGATAATGCTGAATTTTATTGCCATCGGTAGTGGAAGTAGCGGCAATTGCTACTACCTGTCTAATGGGACAGATTCCTTACTGATTGATTTAGGAGTGGGGATCAATACCCTGAAAAGATGTTCTCGGGAAGACCATATAGATTTTACCCGGATTCCTTGTATACTGATTACCCACGATCATTCTGATCATATCAAACTGGTAGGTCGTATCAGTGCCGATTACCATATTCCCGTCTATGCTACCAGGGAGGTGCATGATGGAATAGAGCGGAGCGTAGAGCACAACAATGAGTGTGTCAGCAGACGCTGCCTCTCTTCTCATAGCAAGAGTATTTCAGGTATCCAGAAGCAGATTCCTCCTGAGTGCAGACGCTTTATCAGAAAGGGTGTTCCTTTTATATCCGGCTCTTTTAAAATCACCCCTTTCGGAGTGCCTCATGATAGTTCGGATAATGTAGGATATGCCATTGAATCCGAGGGAATTATGTTTTGCTTGATGACTGATATTGGACATTTTACAGAGGAGATGCTGACGTATATAGGGAAGGCTGATTATCTGGTGATTGAAGCTAATCATGATCAGAACAAATTAATGAATGGGCCTTATCCTATGTACTTGAAGCAGCGTATCCTGGGGGAGACTGGTCATCTGAGTAATACGGATTGTGGAATAGCCTTGGCCGAATATGCCTCCTGTCATCTTCGTCACATCTGGCTCTGTCATTTGAGTAAGACAAACAATTCTCCTGAACTGGCCCTCTCAGAGGTAAAGGAGACGATCCGGGACGATGTGGAGGAGGGGCAGAGAGGGCAGAATTTTGTCCTTCAGGTTCCTATAGACGTACTTGAAAGAGGCAAAACAAGCCCTGTCTTTCAATTGGGAGAATAGAATTGATGAGATTTGTTTCTTTAGGCAGTGGGACGAGCGGAAACTGCTATTTCCTCTATACAGATACGGATTCCCTTCTCATTGATGCGGGAGTGGGACTGAGAGTCTTGAAAAAACGGTTTTTGAATCGTGGCTTAAATTTCGGGATGATCAGGAATATTCTTGTTACCCATCCTCATGCGGATCATGTGAAGTCGGCCGGGAGCCTCAGCGCTGATTATCATATTCCGGTCTTTGCAACGGAGAAAGTCTTTAATGGAATTGTTCGTAATGCCAGTGTAAGGAGGAAGATACCTCAACCGTTTATGCACATTATTGAGGAGGGCGTTCCTTTCCGGTTAGGACCTTTTCGTATTACGCCGGTGGAAGTGCCTCATAATTGTCCTGAAAATGTGGGATATGTTATTGAAGAGGGTGAGGTTACTTTCTGCCTGATGACGGATATGGGATCTCTGACCCCAGGTATAGAAAATGCGATCCGGAGGTCTGACTATCTGGTTATAGAGGCAAATTATAATTCAGATATGTTGTTGCAGGGCCCTTATCCGGATAAGATGAAGAAACAGATTATGAGTGACAGGGGACATTTCAGTAATGAGGATTGTGGCAGGGCATTAGCTGATCATGCCGCCCCGCACCTTCGTCATGTCTGGCTTTGCCATCTAAGTGAAATGAATAATACGCCTGCCATAGCCTGTGCAGATGTGAAACGGGTAATAGAAGAGTCAGTGAAGGAAGATCCGCAGAGAAGTTTCCTGAAGATTCTTCCTGTTGAGGCTTTATCTCGTAAAATTCCCAGTGAGGTTTTTGAATTGAAATAAGATGGTTCAAATTATATGGTTTTTTAACGATAAGAATCATAATCACTGATTCTTACGACGATAGTCACTTGTGACCGATATGGTGCATTTTGCCCCCCCCCGAAATGGTTCATAATGCTCCTCCATGAGAATATCGCCTGGAATCAGGCGTCAAAATCAGTGACTTTAAGGCCTTAAAATCAGAGGTATACTGTAAAAACAACGGCCTATATTTGAGCCACTTTATTCCTGAAACATAATAAGATGGTTAAAACCCAACTTTATAAAATGATCCCACGATAGTCATTGTAGTACGGCTAAAACGAGGATTTATAATAAAACTGAAAAGCGGGAAGCCTTTATTTAAAGGGCTTCCCGCTAATTGTATGGAGGTACCAAGCAGAGTCGAACTGCTCTCCACGGTTTTGCAGACCGTTACCTAACCGCTCGGCCATGGTACCATTCTGTTTTACGGTTGCAAAGGTAAAATTTTTATTTTGTTCTTCCAAATTTTTTGCTCCTTTTTTTCTTCTTTCTTTTACAGGTGTCATAAAAGGCACATCCCGCACAGCGATAGTCTTTACAAAGCAGATTGCGCTTGATCGTTTTGTAAGTGCTGATCGCTATGTAGACGATTGCGACAGTCAGAATTAGTCCGATGATGATATATTGTATGATCATGTCTCTACCCGTTAGAGGGGTGGTTTTGTTTACTTCTTGCTATATCAGGAATTTGCCAACCTGAAAGACGGCTGCACTGATGATCCACGCCAGCAGACACGTGTATCCTGCCGCAAATCCTGCCCATTTCCAGCTCCCTGTTTCCCCCTTGATTGCCGCGATGGTCGCTATGCAGGGGACATACAGAAGGACAAAGAGAAGATAACAGTAGGCAGTTAGTCCTGCTATAGGACCGGCCTGTGATACGCTGATTCCATCTGATTGAGCTATGTCTTTTACCATTTCCTGATGTATCCTGTCAGTTCCATTGGAACCTTGGGGTACCGCCTCCTGGTTTGCGTAGAGTACTCCAAGGCTGGAGGCTACAATTTCCTTTGCGGCCACACCTGCGATCAGACCGACATCCAGCTTCCAGTTGAATCCCTGAGGACGAAATACCGGTGCTATCGTCCGTCCTATCTTGCCAAGATAGCTCTGTTCCTGTTGTTGCTGTGCTGTAAGTTTTTCAGAATGAGGAAAGTAACCTAATGCCCATACGATGATACTTCCCACTAAGATGACCCCGGCCATTTTCTTTAAGTATTGCTTGCCCTTTTCCCATGTATGGCGGCCCATAGCCTTCCATGTAGGGAACCGGTAAGGTGGCAGTTCCATGACAAATGGCGTATCTTCGCCCTTAAAGAAGAGTTTGCCGAACAGCAGACTCATCAGGATAGCCATGATGATGCCAATGAAGTAAAAGGAGGTAATGATGAGTCCTCGGTATTTCAACGGGAAGAATATTCCACAGATCATGACATAGATAGGTATGCGTGCCGTACAACTCATCATGGGGATGATCAGCATGGTGATGAGACGGGAGCGCTTGCTTTCTATGGTCCGAGTAGCCATAACAGCAGGGACATTACAGCCGAATCCCATGATCAGAGGGATGAACGACTTGCCGTGGAGTCCCATCTTATGCATCAACTTATCCATGATGAAGGCTGCACGTGCCATATAGCCTGAGTCTTCCATGAAGGAGATGAAGAAATAAAGGATGAGAATTTGTGGTACGAATACGACCACAGCTCCGACACCGCCTATAATACCGTCTACGATCATTGCCTTGACGGGGCCGTCAGGCATGGTCGTACTGATTACATTTCCCAACGCATTAATTCCATCTTGCAGCCATTCCTGAGGATAGGCACCTAATATGAAGGTGGCAGAGAACATGATAAAAAGGATCAAAAAAAAGATAGGGAATCCTATCCATTTGTTAGTGAGTATTTTATCGATCTGATGGGTAATCTGGTAGCTGTTCTTTTTCTTTCCAGTATGGTAACCGGCTTCCTCCAGAGCGCCGTGGATGAATCCGTATTTGGCATCCATGATAGCCGTTTCACTGTCTTCCCCCGTCTCTTCCTTGACTCTGGCAGCTGCGGTATCCCTATGAGCAAATATTTCCTTGGCATCAGGAAATTTCGATACCAGACTTTCTACGTCCTTGTCCTGTTGAAGGAGTTTGATGGCCAGGTAACGGGTGGAATAGCTTTGGCGGAGGTCTTTTTCTTTTTTCAGGTGTTCCTGTATTTCTTTGATGCCATTTTCAATTTCGTGACCATGATTGATATGAATGTGTCGGAAGTGAGGGTCACTTCCTTCTTCGGATTCATATACCCTGATGATCTGGTGAAAAAGTTCCTGGACGCCTTTTCCTCTTTTAAAGACGGTAGGAACCATGGGTATGCCCAGTAGTTCGCTGAGTTTGTCCCGGTCCACAAAATCTCCACGTTGATTGGCCTCATCGTAGAAATTAAGAGCTACGACCATGCTGATATGCATGTCGATCAGTTCTGTAGTGAGATAGAGGTTACGTTCGAGGTTGAAAGCATCGACGACATTGATGACTACATCCGGAGTTTTCTCTATAAGTTGTTTTCTTACATAGATCTCCTCGGGTGAATAGGCGGAGAGGGAATAGGTGCCCGGAAGGTCAACCAGATTGAATTCATACCCTTCAAATTCTGCGTGTCCTTCCTTTGCATCTACAGTGACACCGGCATAGTTGCCTACACGTTCATGAGCACCTGAGGCAAAGTTGAAAAGAGAAGTCTTGCCACAGTTAGGGTTGCCTACCAGTGCTACATTGATCACCCTGTGCTTTTCATCTGCGGCTTCCTCCCATTCCTTATTGATGAAAGGGCGGTCATCCGGGTCTTTGGCATCTGCAACAGTCCGTAGAGAAGGTTTCCCCTCAGCTACTTCTTCTTTCTTCTTTTCTTTTTCTATTGCTTTGGCTTCTTCGAGTGAGATGACTTCAATGAGTGCAGCTTCACTGTGCCTTAGAGATACTTCATATCCCATTACCCTGTATTTCACCGGGTCTTTTAACGGTGCATTCAGTAGGGCTTCCACTGTTTTACCTTTAATAAAGCCCATTTCAATGATTCTTTTACGGAAACCTCCATGACCGGAGACTTTTACGATTACTGCTTTTTCTCCTGTTTTAAGTTCTGATAATTTCATCTTTTACCGTTTATTCCTGTTCTGGTTGCAAATGTAGGTATAATTCATGGTAATTGGATTGACTGAAGACACTTATATTTAAGAATACCTACAAATGGTGAAGCGAGAATGGCTGATTCTGATTTTTCCTGCTTTCAGGTGATGGCATCTTCATTCTATAGTCAGAAAGACTATCTTTCAAAATAGTTATCCAGTTCTTGATTTGCTGAACCATTTTCATTGATGAGGTTTTTGAGTATGTGTCCCTTTTCCATAAGGATAATATGATCGCTGATTTCTACAGTATGCTGGAGGTTATGACTGGACAGAAGGATGGTGGCCTTTCTTTCCTGCTGATAGGTAGTCAAAAGCCTTTTCAAACAGTTCTGACCCGATGGGTCCAGAAAATTAAAGGGCTCATCCAGAATGAGAAGTTGGGGCCGGTTGATCATTGCGCCGATAATGCCGATCTTCTGTTTGTTTCCTGCAGAGAAATCCCGGATAAGTTTTTTCTGTCCGATTATTTCATCACCCATGAAGCTCTGTAGGGAAGAGAGTTGCTGCTGGAGTGTGTCCAGCGGCACTTGATTGATTTCTGCAATGAATTCAAAGTATTCTTCCGGGGTAAGAAAATCAATGAGAAAGCCCTCATCAATATAGGCACCGGTGAACTCCTTCCACTCTTCAGATTCAGCCGGGTTGATGTCGATGCTTCCCTTTTCCGTCAGGAACGTGAGATTTACGGATCCTGCATCACTTTTCAAAAGATCAAGGATCAGCCGGAACACAGTCGTCTTGCCGGCACCGTTATTTCCTACAATACCTGTGATTCCTCCTGAAGATAAGAAAAGTTCGGGGATGTCGACAGCTGTCTTTTCCCCGAACTTTTTAATGAGATGATGGAGTTCGATCTTCATAATCCCAACCTATGTTTAAAACAAGTTCCTTCCGTGGCAATACTTGAATTTCTTTCCACTTCCACACGGACAAGGGTCATTAGGGCGTGGCATCTTTTCTGCCCGGTAGGGGATATGGTTGCGTGTCGGCGCCCCCCCATTTCTGGTATCCTGGCGCATTGCAGCTTGTTGAGCCTCACGCTCCACACGTCTTCCCTCATCGTTAAGATCGTTTTTCTGTTCATTATAGCGTCTGGAGTGTTGCTCTGGTGCAGCTTCCTGAACCTGTTGTTGCATTTCTGGAATCTGGCCACGCATCAGAATTTCTGCGATGCGGTTGTTCATCTCATCAATCATGGAATCCCATACCTTCACGCTTTCAAGTTTGAAAACCAGCAGAGGGTCTTTCTGTTCATAACTTGCATTCTGTACAGAATGGCGAAGGTCATCCAACTGGCGGAGATTTTCTTTCCATTCATCGTCAATGATATGGAGCATGATGACCTTTTCAAACTGTTTGACCGCTGACTTAGCCTCCGAGTCGTATGCTTCCTTCAAGTTGCAAGGAATATTATAGACTCGTTTGCCATCAGTGACTGGTACCATAATACGCTGGTATATCTGGCCTTGCTTTTCATAAACATCCTTGATGATCGGCCAGGCAACAGACTGGATGCGGTCCGTCTTGCGCTTGAAGTCAGCCATGGCTGACTGGAATGCCCGTTCTGCGAGATCATTCTTGTTTCCATTTTCGAATTCATCGGCATCAAACGGAATTTCCATGGCCAGGACCTTGAGGAATTTTTCGGAAGCTTCTTCAAAATCATTATTGGTGACAATGTTCACTACCCGGTCCCAGATCACATTTGTAATATCCATGCCGATTCGTTCACCCATGAGGGCGTGGCGGCGCTTTTCATAAATGACGGTACGCTGCTTGTTCATCACGTCATCATATTCGAGCAGGTGCTTACGGATACCGAAATTGTTTTCTTCAACTTTCTTCTGGGCCCGTTCGATGCTCTTGGAGATCATCGGACTCTCGATGCGCTCTCCTTCGGAAAAGCCTAAGCGGTCCATGACTTTTGCTATACGCTCAGAACCGAAGAGACGCATCAGTTTGTCTTCCAGACTGACATAGAATACGGAGGATCCCGGGTCTCCCTGACGGCCTGCACGGCCACGCAACTGACGGTCTACACGGCGACTTTCATGCCGCTCAGTACCAATGATGGCCAGACCGCCGGCAGCCTTGACTTCAGGAGTCAACTTGATATCGGTTCCACGACCGGCCATATTCGTTGCAATGGTGATGGCCCCCAGCCCGTTTTCACTGCGTCCTGCCTCTGCTACAATCATAGCCTCTTTCTGGTGGAGTTTGGCATTCAATACATTATGAGGAATGTCACGCATCTTCAGCATCTTGCTCAGCAACTCGGAGATTTCCACGGAAGTTGTACCTACCAGACAGGGGCGTCCACTGTCCCGCATCGTTATAATCTCATCAATGACAGCCTTGTATTTTTCTCGAGCTGTCTTATAGATACGATCTTCCATATCCTTGCGGATTACAGGCTTGTTGGTCGGTATCTCTACTACATCCAGTTTATAGATGTCCCAGAATTCACCGGCTTCAGTACTGGCGGTACCCGTCATTCCGGCCAACTTATGGTACATACGGAAGTAGTTCTGGAGGGTGATAGTGGCATAAGTCTGGGTAGCAGCCTCTACCTTAACATGTTCCTTAGCTTCAATGGCCTGATGCAGACCGTCACTCCACCGGCGGCCTTCCATGATACGGCCTGTCTGCTCATCAACGATTTTTACTTGTCCGTCCATGACGACATATTCGTCATCCTTGTTGAACATGGTATAGGCTTTGAGGAGCTGCTGCAGGGTATGTACCCGTTCACTCTGTACACTGTAATGTGTCAGCAGGTCATCTTTCTTGTCTATGTATTCTTCATCCGTGTATTTACCTTCTTCTTTCTCTTTCTCAAGATCTGAAAGTTCACTGGCAATATCAGGAAGCACGAAAAGTTCAGGATCGTTGGTCTGTTTAGATAACCATGCATCCCCCCGGTCCGTCGTATCAGCAGAATTCATCTTTTCGTCGACAACGAAATACAGAGGTTCAATGGCTTTTGGCATTTCCCGGTTGTTATTAGCCATATAGAACTCTTCCGTTTTTAGCATACCTGCCTTTATTCCTTCTTCAGAGAGATATTTGATCAAAGGTTTATATTTCGGCAGTGCCTTATAAGAACGGTAAAGAGCAAGGAAGCCTTCGTCCAGTGTTTTCTGGTCGTTGTTCTGTTTCCCATTGGTGATCTTCTGTCTTGCCTCAGCCAGCATCTCCGTAGCCTGCCGGCGCTGTACTTCATAGAGACGTTCTACGAGTGGCTGGTATTCCTCATACATCTGGTCGTCACCTTTGGGGATAGGACCGGAGATAATCAGTGGGGTACGTGCATCATCGATCAAGACAGAGTCAACTTCATCCACAATGGCATAGTTGTGTTTGCGCTGTACGAGATCATCAGGGCTGATAGCCATATTATCACGTAAGTAATCAAAGCCGAACTCATTGTTGGTTCCGAATGTGATGTCTGCCTGATAGGCTTTGCGGCGTTGGGGAGAGTTGGGCTGATGGAGGTCAATACAGTCCACACTCAGTCCGTTGAATTCATAGAGAGGGCCCATCCACTGGCAGTCTCGTTTAGCCAGATAGTCATTGACAGTTACCATGTGCACACCCTTTCCGGTCAGTGCGTTCAGGAATACCGGCAGGGTAGCGACGAGCGTCTTTCCTTCACCGGTAGCCATCTCGGCGATCTTGCCTTGGTGAAGGACTACACCTCCGAATAACTGTACGTCGTAATGAACCATGTTCCATCTGATCTTGTTTCCTCCTGCGGTCCATTCATTATGATAGATGGCTTTGTCACCGTCAATAGTGATGAAGTCCTTGTTTGGGTCGGAAGCCAGTGCCCGGTCAAAATCCGTAGCGGTGACGATTGTCTCTTCGTTTTCTGTAAAGCGGCGGGCTGTATCTTTCATGATGCTGAAGGCAATCGGCATGACTTCATTCAGGGCATCTTCATATTTATCGTCTGCATCCTTGTTCAGTTTGTCTATCTGATCGAAGACGGCCTCACGTTCATCTATTGGTACATCCTCAATCGTCGCTTTGAGTTGGGCTATTTTATCCTTTTCTGCCTTGGCTGCATCCTGGACGTATTTTTTTATTTCATTTGTCTTAGCCCGTAACTCATCGTTACTGAGTTTCTTGATATCTGGGTAAGCGGCGTTGATTTTATCCACATAAGGCTTGATCAGTTTCATATCTCGTGTGGATTTGTCACCGAATAGAGATTTGAGAAATTTATTTAAATTCATTTTATATTGATTATTTCTTAAATTATAAAAGTGGTAAGATTCCGTATTCTCTTTGGTCTGCCAAAAGCATAGGGAGACTAAAGGTCACGAGAGTGGATTGGGCCCTCGGATTACTATGGAATAAGAAAGAATAAGTTTGATGTTCTCAGGTAACGGTCTTTCTTCCTTCTGGTATCTCCGTACCGGCTGTGAAATTATTCGGGGTGTTGTGGTATAAAAAGCATCTTTATACAGATGCTGTGTATGGATGATGTCCTGTCCCTTCCCGGCTTTTTTAAAGTTTCGCAGAACAGATAGAATATCGTTTCCTATTGCTTTGGCCTCCGGTGCCATTACTCCTCCGTTGGAGGCGTTTGACAGGGCCAGTTGCAGTGCTGAATGGCAGTCTTTGGCATCTACACCGGTAACAGCCAGTACGACCAGCATCGTTACTATGCAGCGGTTGACGGCGTAATCTTTATGTGCTTTTTCTAATTCTGTGCCCATTATATGCTTATGCCTTCAGTTTGATTTTCCTTGTCTTGGCTCTTTTGCTTATCACGGAGCATTTTCATCTTGAATATGCACCTGAGCAGTAACAGCCATGCCAGTGTTGTGATTCCTTCTGCATACGTTTGAAACACCCCTCCGATGATACCGAATATCAGTAAGGTAGTCCATACTCTCCATAAAGGATGGAGGATACCTTTCCGTTCATTTTTGATGAGAGGATAGGCGAAAAACAGTGTCAGAGGATTAAGAATGAGTATCTGGAAGTTCAGGCTTACTGTAGGCTGCTGGGAAAAGATCATCATGAAAAGGATGATTCCCGGTAGTCCTGTTGCCAGTAATAAAAAGAGGTCAATCCCCCAGAAATTCCGTTTTTTGAAATATTCCAGTGTGCTGAGTGCGATCAGAAGAAGGGCAAACAGAATGGATGCTATTTTCGGCGTGAAGCCTGTATCTGGCAGATAGGTGGCTGATGGAGAAATAAGGTAAGAAGATTTGCTGACCAATGATAGTCTTGACTTGTTCTTGTAACGGTACGTACGGCTGAAATCTTTGCTCAGGTGGTCCGGCAGGAATTCTTGCTGCTTGAAATGGAGTGCCTTGTCGGATTGTATTCCCAGAAGAAGGTCTTCCCCGAAACGGTCCCATCTGTGATTTTCCGTACATTTGTGGATTAGTTCCCTGTAGGAAGGATAAGACTTGGCTGTGTCGGGATTGATCAACCGTCCGGATGCATCCAGATGATTCAAAATCATATCTCTGGCCCGTGTCGTACAGTTGTCGTAGAAGTAATTATAGCGATAGGTGCGATTTTCTGGCAGGTTGTTTTTATTGAGAGCCTGGATAATGTTCCATTTCTCCAGTGGCGTGAGCCGAAGTTGCTGTTCCCTTACCCAACGTCCTTCTTCCCTGTATTCGGACAAGAAGTCTTCCGTGTCCATTACTCCCATCTGATAGTCAGTCAGTCCGAATATGAATCGCAAGACGAAATATTTCTGGCTGAAAGAGAACATTCCGTAGTTGGCTGAGATATCCATTCCGGTAGCATGGTCATTGATACGAATGGCGGTGTGACCGTAAAGACTCCATACTTCTTGCCCGGGACCGCATGTCAGCAGACTGATGTCTACCTGTTCCATGTGCCTGAGGGCAGTTTCGGGAGGAATCCCTGTAGTGGAGGCTGCTGCAGTTGTTAAATTCATTAACAATAAAGACACAGCAACACATAAAATAGATTTGAAACGTTTCACGATGCAAAAATAACTTTAATTTCTGACTTATCGTTCTTTTATATCAAAAATTTTCAATACTTTTGCAAACAAATATGTTAAAATAAGAGATTCGCGATGAGTGACGAGCAAATTGCCAACTCCTAAAAACAAAACGAATGAAGAAATTGATTCTGGCAGTCTTTTTCCTGACTGCAATATCTTTGTCAGTGATGGCTCAGAGTGGCACAAATTCTCCTTACAGTGCATACGGATTAGGAGAACTGGCAGATCAAACTACCGGTTTCAACAGAGGTATGAATGGTGTTGCTCTTGGTTTTCGGGAGCACAATCAGGTCAACTACCTTAATCCGGCATCCTATTCAGCTATAGATTCTTTATCTTTCATATTTGATATGGGTTTTTCCGGCCAGTCTACTCATTTTCGGGAAGCCGGCAAGACGCTGAATGCCAAGAATGCCGATCTGGAATATGTTGTTGCTGGCTTCAGGGCTTTCCGGCATCTGGGAGTCAGTTTCGGAATGGTTCCCTTTACAAATGTAGGATATGATTATACCTTAAGCGGAAATGTGGGGAATGCCACGAGCACAACCTATACAAATACGTATAGTGGCAGCGGAGGTGTTCACCAGGTATATCTGGGTACAGGATGGGAACTTTTCAAAGGTTTCTCCCTGGGTGCAAATGTATCTTATTTGTGGGGAGATTATGACAGGACCATCTCCAATGCCTATTCCGATTCTTATGTTAACACTCTGACACGAGACTATACCGGAACTTTTAAGAATTATAAACTTGACTTCGGACTTCAGTATACCTGTAAGTTGTTGAAGAAAGACTGGTTGACTGTTGGTCTGACTTATACCCCGGGGCATAGCATCGGGGGAGAACCGAAGGTGATTGTTACTTCCACGAATTCTCAGACCTCTGTAGCTGAAGCGGATACGTTGGGCGGAAAATCTTTACATCTCAGTATTCCGGATATGTTTGGGGCCGGATTAACGTGGAATCATAACAACCAGTTGAAAATAGGCTTTGATTATACTTTGCAGAAATGGGGCAAACTCGATTATCCGGAACTCGAAGACAATGACCAGTCCCAGTCCAGTTATGTGTTGAAGAGTGGCATTTTAAAAGACCGTCAGAAAGTGACACTCGGTGGCGAATATTGCCATGGAGAGTATGACCGTCATTTCCTGGGGCGTCTGCGCTATCGTGCCGGTTTTTCCTATGCTACTCCGTATACCACTATTAATGGTGCAAACGGCCCTAAGGAATATTCCGCATCTTTTGGCTTCGGAATTCCCATCGTGAATAGTCTCAATAATCGTTCTTTCTTGAATATAAGTGCCCAGTGGGTACATCGGTCGGCTTCTGGGATGATCAATGAGAATACTTTCAGAATAAATATAGGGATTACCTTCAATGAACGCTGGTTCCAGAAGTTTAAGGTGGAGTAATGAGGAAATCATGGCTCATCATTGTCTGTGTGGTGTTCATTTCTCTTCTTGGTGCATGCCAGCAGGAGGTAGAGCATACGGCTCCGGCTATTCATGACCGTGATTCTGTCCCCGTAATGACTTCTTATGGCGTAAATGCGTTGATTTCCGATTCGGGTGTGATCAAATACCGGATCGTTACGGAACGATGGGTCGTCAATCAGAATGTCAGGCCTTCCCGCTGGATATTCAATAAGGGTGTATTTCTGGAAGCTTTTGATGAACATTTCCATATTTACAGTTACCTTCAGGCTGATACGGCTTACTATTTTGACCAGAAGCGACTTTGGGAACTTCACGGGCGCGTCCGCATCCTGACCAAGGATGGTTTGCGCTTTTCAAGTAATGAACTCTTTTGGGATGAGAACCAGCATGAAATCTATTCTAATCAGTTTTCCCGTTTGGTTACCCCAGACCGGACGCTGCAGGGGACCTATTTCAGAAGTGATGAGCAGATGACCAAGTATTTTGTTTCCAACACGAAAGGCTCATTTGTCAAGGGTGATATGATGTCTGGGGGGAAAGATACAATGCGTACGGCACCGGATTCGATGAAGTCTAAATTAAGACCGCAGGCTGTTCCGAGACCGAAGAACACTTCAATACCGCTGACCCATTGACTTGCATAAAGATAATACCAGAAAATAAGGGAATTGTTGAGAAAGGAATATAAATGAACATACCGCTTTTAGCAGGGATACTATTGACGATGTTGCTCTCCGCCTTCTTCAGTGGAATGGAGATTGCGTTTGTATCAAGTAACAGGATGCTTGCAGAAATGGATAAGGGGAAGAACGGACCGGTTCAGAAATTTCTCTCCGTGTTCTATAATCATCCTAATGGCTTTGTCTCTACTATGCTGGTGGGTAATAATATCGTGCTGGTCATTTATGGTATGCTCTTTGCCAACTTCTTTGACGCAACGCTTTTTAAGGATTTCGGACCTGCCACAAGGGTGATCGGAGATACTCTCCTGTCTACGCTGGTCATCCTTTTTACGGGAGAATTCCTCCCTAAGGTGTTCTTTAAAAGTAATGCAAACCGGTTGCTGGCCTTTTTTTCGCCGATAGCTTACTTCTTCTATATCCTTCTTTGGCCTATATCTAATTTCTCTACCTTTCTTGCCAAGGAATTATTGAAAATACTCGGCGTAAGGCTGGCTAAAGATAATGACGATGAGGGCTTCTCTAAAGTTGACCTTGATTATCTGGTGAGTTCGAGCATTGACAGTGCCAAGGATGACGGGAAGGTGGAGGATGACATGAAGATTTTTCATAATGCTCTGGATTTCCCGGATACGAAAGTACGTGACTGTATGATCCCGCGAACGGAAATCAATGCCGTTGAGGAGAACTGTTCTACAGATGAATTGATGCAGATGTTCATTGAAAGCGGGAATAGCAAGATCATCGTTTATCGGGATGACATTGATCATGTCATAGGCTATATTCATAGCTCTGAGATGTTTCATGATCCTGGTTCCTGGCACCAGCGTATCCGTACGATGCCATTTGTGCCGGAGACCATGGCAGCACAGAAACTGATGCAACTTTTCCTGCAGCAGAAAAAATCACTTGGCGTGGTCGTGGATGAGTTCGGGGGGACGAGTGGTATCGTCAGCCTGGAAGATGTAGTGGAAGAAATTTTCGGAGATATTGAGGATGAACATGACAGCAATCATCTGATTGCGAAACAGACAGATAAGGATACTTATATCCTTTCTGCAAGATTGGAGATAGATAAGGTGAATGAGATGTTTGATCTTGATCTTCCTGAAAGTGAAGATTACATGACCGTGGGGGGATTAATCCTCTATGAATATAAAAGTTTTCCGAAACTTAATGAGGTGATTAAGATCGGAAAGTTCAAGTTTCAAATCATTAAGAACACGATGAAAAAGATAGAATTGGTGAAATTGACTGTTGAAAGTTGAGGTGTTGCCCCTGCCCGGAATATCCTTGCTCTCTGATAGTGAGATAGTTTCTCTTGGCAGAGGAACAACGAGAAATAAGCTCGAAAATTTAATTTTATTAGGAAAGATTCACGTGTTTGATAATTTATTCGTATTTTTGTAGTCACTCTGAAAAAGATAATAATAATATAAATAATAATTGAATAATAATGGCAGCATTAGGAAAAATTAGATCCAGAGGTACCATTCTGATCATCATCATCGGATTGGGTCTCTTTGCTTTTATTGCCGAGGAGTTATTCCGCTCTTGCGAGACGACGTCAAATGACCGCAGGCAGCAGGTAGGTGAAGTGCTCGGTGAGAAAATCAGCGTCAATGACTTTCAAAAGCTTGTTGATGATTATACGGATGTCATCAAGATGCAACAGGGAACTGAAAATATTCCTGAAGATCAGATGAACCAGGTGAAAGATATGGTTTGGAACACGTATGTCCAGACTCATATCGTGGAGAAGGAAGCTAAGGAGCTGGGACTCAGGGTTACTGACCAGGAGATGCAGAACATCCTCAATGAGGGTACGAACCCTATGCTTCTTCAGACTCCGTTCGTCAACCAGCAGACGGGTCGTTTTGATGCCACTGCCCTGCAGAAGTTCCTGGCTGAGTACAAGGCCAATGAAAACAAACCTTCTTCTAACCCTCAGGAGCAGGAGCAGTATGATAAGATCTATAAATATTGGACTTTCATAGAAAAGACACTCCGGCAGCAGGTTCTCGCACAGAAATATCAGAGTTTGTTTGCTCACTGCTTCCTGTCTAATCCTATTGAGGCTAAGATGGCTTTCAAGGAAGATAATCAGGAGAGTTCTATCCAACTGGCTTCTTTCCCTTATTCTGACATCAATGATAGTCAGGTGAAAATTACCAAGGGTGATCTGCAAAAGAAATATGATGAACTGAAACTCCGGTTCAAACAACCTGTCGAGAGTCGGGATATTAGTTATGTAGATGAAAAGGTTGTAGCTTCTCATGCTGATCGTTCTGCGTTGATGAATACATTTCAAGGTTACCAGAAACAACTCGCCACTGCGGCTGATCCTACTAATATCATCCGTAAATCTGAGTCACAGGTTCCTTATTTGGGGGTTCCGGCTCCCAAGGCATTCTATCCTGCTAATATCGCAGCCGAACTGGATTCGATAGGTGTGGGAACTACTACGGGTATCAAGGAAGATAAGCAGGATAATACCTTGAATATTGTCAAATTGATTTCTAAAGTTTCTCTGCCTGATTCCGTGCAGTACCGTTCCATACAGGTCGTAGCAAGTACTCCGGCTGCATCCCGTGAAAAGGCGGATAGCCTCATTAAGGCGCTTCAGAAGGGTGCTAATTTCCAGGCTTTGGCCAAGAAATCAGGCCAGACTGGTAATCAGTCATGGGTAACCAGTCAGCAACTTTTAGGCAGTTTGGTTCAGAATGCTTCTGTGGATAATCGGAAGATGGTAAGTGCCATCCAGAGTGGCCAGGTGAATGCTTACTCGAATATTTCCCTGACTCAGGGCAATATCATCCTTCAGGTGACTGACCGTAAGGGCTTCAAGGATAATTTCCAGGCAGCAATCATCAAGAAGTCCATCGATTTCTCTAAGGATACATATCGTAACGCTTACAATAAGTTTGCTGCTTTTGTGAGTGCTGACCAGACAGCAGGTGCCATTGTTCGCAATGCGGCTCATTATGGCTATAAGGTTCAGTCCTTCAATGATATTACGACTGCGGCTCATTATGTGGGTAACGTCCATGCTACCCGTGATGCCTTAAAATGGATTTTTGACGGAGGGACTCATGAAGGTGCTGTCTCGCCGATGTATGAATGTGGTGACAATGATCACCTGATGGTCGTTATACTTAATAAGATTCATCATGTCGGCTACCGCAGTCTGGATGATCCTCATGTGATGGAAGTTGTTAAGGCTGAGGTCATCAAGGATAAGAAAGCAGCCATGATCATGGCAAAGATCAAGGGCGTGAATAGTATTGGTGCAGCCAAGGCCAAAGGGGCTAAGGTCAGCACAGTCAATCAGGTTACCTTTTCAGCTCCTGTATTCGTAGCTGCTACGGGGGCTAGTGAGCCGGCCCTCTCAGGTGCAGTGTATGCTACACCGAAAGGCAAATTCGTTGACCATGCCGTAAAGGGTAATGCAGGTGTCTATCTCTTCGCAGTTATAAATAAGACCATGCTGCCGGCTAAGTTTGACGAGAAATCGGAAGAGCAGAAGTTGCGCCAGAAAGAAATGCAATATGCAAGTAATTTCATGCAGGAACTTTATCTGAATGCCCATGTGGTAGACAATAGATATTTGTTCTTCTAAATGGTTTTGCCCTGCAACTTGCAGGGTGGACTGATCTGGATAAAAAGAAAGCCCGGTGCTCTATGATGGAGTATCGGGCTTTCTCTTTGTTCATTCCCTTTATTGCCGGCGCACCAGGGATGGTTCCTGAAAGAAAGCAGACTTTATAGGGCCTTCTGGATTTTCTCAATATAGTCCAGGATCTCCTCCCGGCCAGTTTTCTTCAGACTGCTTGTGATAAAATAGGGAGGGAGTGTCTCCCAGGTGTCTTTCAGGGTAGCCATCCATCTTTCTGCATTCTCTTTAGCCTTGACACGGCCTAACTTGTCAGCTTTGGTGAAGATTATGGAAAAAGGTATGTCCTTTTCCCCTAACCAGTCGACGAACTGACGGTCGATATTATGCTGTTCGTGGCGAATATCAATGAGCACAAAAACATTGACGAGCTGCTGGCGCTGCAGGATATAACCTATGATCATCTGATCTAATTTCTGCTTTTCCACTTTAGACCGTTTTGCAAATCCATAGCCTGGAAGATCTACCAGATACCAGGCATCATTAATGATAAAATGATTGATCAGAAGGGTCTTCCCAGGGGTGGAGGAGGTCTTGGCGAGTCCTTTATGGGCACAGAGCATGTTGATGAGACTTGACTTTCCTACGTTACTCCTGCCAATAAAGGCATATTCTGGTTTATCGTCTTTTGGACATAGTTCTACACCGGGTGCAGAGATTATAAATTCTGACTTTTTGATTTCCATAAGAAAAATGATTTATGATGTATGGGGGGCCTGTTTGCAAAGGTAGGAAAAAAAAGAAAAGTATCCGACAATTGAGACTTATATTTGTGATAAATAGCAGGAAGTTAATAAAATGTGTAAAAAAAAAGTTGCCTTTCAGTAGGAAAATATTATCTTTGCATGAAAGATACATGAGATTATGAAAGAGATAAGCTGGGGCTTTATTGGCTGTGGAGAGGTGACCGAGAAGAAATCAGGGCCTGCTTTTAATGCGGTTCAGGGTTCACATGTCGAGGCGGTAATGTGCCGCTCTGAGGTTCAGGTGCGTTCTTATGCTGAGCGCCATCATATTCCTAAATGGTATACAGATGCCCAGGAGCTCATAGATGATCCTGCTGTGAATGCGATCTATATAGCTACGCCTCCTTCCTGTCATGCTACTTATGCTATCATGGCGATGCGTGCGGGCAAACCTTGCTATGTGGAAAAACCGCTTGCTGCACGTTATGCTGACTGTATCCGGGTGAACCGGATCAGCGAGAAGACTGGTGTTCCGTGTTTCGTAGCTTATTATCGTCGTTATCTTCCTTATTTCCAGAAAGTAAAGTCGCTTATACAGAGTGGGGTAATCGGAAAGACGGTGAATGTATTACTGCGCTTTTCGGTGCCTCCCCGAGCGTTGGATTATAAGTCGAAAGGAAAATTGTCCTGGAGACTGAAACCGGATATTTCAGGAGGTGGATATTTTTATGACCTTGCCCCTCATCAGTTCGATCTCCTTCAGGATCTTTTCGGAGTGATCACAAGGGCACACGGCTATCCGGCTAATGTGGCCCATCTCTATCAGGCGGAAGATACTATATCAGCTTGTTTCTTCTTTGAGAGTGGTATCCCGGGAAGTGGCAGCTGGTGTTTTGTCGGGCATGAGAGCGCAAGGGAGGATCGTATTGAGGTCATTGGCACAAAGGGGACCTTGTCTTTTTCTGTATTTAATTATGACCCGATCAAGTTAATTACAAGTGAAGGTACTGTGAGTATTATTGTGCCTAATCCTCCATACGTGCAGCTCCCGATTATCAAGTCGGTCATTGAGGACCTTCAGGGGATCGGCAATTGTTCCTGTACGAGTATATCTGCCACTCCGACCAACTGGGTGCTGGATCGTATCCTTTGGAAAAATTGATTATCTTTTAATCTGTCGCATGTTTTGTTAAGTCTCAGACGATATATTTTCTTTCTTCTTATAGGTGTTTCTCTTGCTTGCTGGGGGAAACAGAAAAGAGGTGCATCCGCTGTAGATGATACTGATTCCCTCTCTCTGAAAACGGGCACATCTGCTTCACCGGAAGGTCACATGGTAGTCAAAGATGACAGTATCATGACTATGCATGTTCATCGTAGCCTCTTTCATCGTATCGGGCATGGACTCTCTCTTTTCTTCCGGGAATTCAATAATTATGATCATTCTTATATAGAGCCTCAGCATTATAACTTTACGGTGATGATGCAGAATACGAATTCCTACGAAGGTTATACGTTGACTACAGCAACGGGCAAACGGGTGTCCCTGGCTCCGGAGGCATCCTATCGGCTGGGGCCTTACGTCGGCTGGCAATGGGTGTTCTTTGGCTATACCATTGATCTCGCGCATATCAGCGTGAGCAAGAATGACCAGAATCGAAAAGAGCTTGACCTGAGTATCTATAGTAATATGCTGGGCATTGATCTCTATTGGAAAAAAACAGGTAATAATTATAAAATCCGGTCGTTGAATTTAGGGGATCATCTGGATACGAGTCCCATGGATAATGAAGATTTTGGTGGTTTCAACTCGAGTATCAGGTCGGTGAATATCTATTATATCTTCAATCATCATTATTTCTCTTACCCTGCTGCCTACAGTCAGAGTACGGTTCAGAAAAAGAGCGTAGGGAGCATGTTGCTGGGACTCGGGTATATGAACCATGAGATAAACATGGATTGGGGGAAATTGGACCAGATGGTACAGAGTCGCCTCGGCTCTAATGTGGAATTGGGATTGGATAGTACTCAGTTCGTAGGAAGTGTACACTATACGGACTGGAATATCAGTGGAGGATACAGTTACAACTGGGTGTTTGCTAAAAACTGGCTTCTCAATGCAAGTCTGTCTCTCGCTATGGCTTATAATTATACGAAAGGGGATGAGAAGCATAATCATTTTACATTCCGTGACTTCAGTATTCATAATTTTAATCTGGATGGTATCGGCAGATTCGGGATTGTTTGGAATAATACACGCTGGTACGCCGGGAGCAGCGCTATTTTTCATTCTTATAACTATAAGAAGAACCGCTTCTCGGCAACAAATTATTTTGGCTCTTTGAATTTCTATGTAGGATTTAATTTTGGTTGAATATGAAAAAAATAGGATTGTTGCTCTTTTTCTTCTGTATATTGCTGTTTCCTGCTCAGGCCCAGGAAGGGGTCAGTTGCTCAAACTCGGATAGGGTGAAAATAACCCAATGGCTTCAGGAAGCAAAAGGGTTGAAAAAAAAGCCTGCTGACTGGATGCTCTATTTTGGACGGAAGTTTATCGGGACGCCCTATGTGGGGAGTACTCTTGATCGGGCCGACCGGGAACGACTGGTCGTGAAGGTCAGTGGGGTAGACTGTACGACTTTTGTTGAACAGGCAGCTGCTCTGGCATTATGCGCTCAGTCTGGTAAATTTACATTCACGGCTTTCTGTGATCGTCTGGTTCATGTTCGTTACATTGGCGGACATATTAGCTATGTGGACAGGGAACATTATTTTACGGTTTGGATCAATGACAATGTCAGGGAAGGAATTGTAACTGATGTTCAGACACCTGATCCTCCTTTCTCTGCGGTTCAGAAAATTGATGTCAACTATATGTCTGTTCATTGGCAGGACTATCACATGCTTAGTGTTCATCCTGAATGGGTCAAAGGTATACGGAAGATGGAAACGGGCATCAATGGTAAAACTTATCGGTATATTCCCAAACGGTTGCTGGGGAATGCCAGACTAATGCGTAGGGCGGTTCGCAATGGTGATATTATTGCCATTGTTACAAATAAGAAAGGACTGGATATCGCTCATGTCGGCATTGCCGTATGGAACAAAAACGGTACCTTGCATCTTCTGAATGCTTCCAGTATTCATCACCGGGTGGTCTTGGAACCTATGACGTTGTTCCAGTATATGGGCGGCCATGCGAGCCAGTTGGGTATCCGGGTATGCCGGTTGAGATAGGCTCTCATCCGTTCTCTGTTGGATAGCCGGCGTATTTCCTCGTAAATCAGGGGCTTTCATCCTTTAAAAATGCTCATTCCGTGAAACATTTTGGGGAATATCTTTTCAGGGACTAAAGAAAAGTGATCAGAAATGACCCGGTATCACAGAAAAAATGTATCTTTGCAATAGACCGCTTCTGTGCTGTAAGGTATGGAAAAAGCTCTCGGTCAGGTTCATAAAACGGTGATTTATCAAAAAGGGGCGCATGGCATCAAGAAGATTGAAAAGCCTTTTGTCAGTGGATAGGTCTTTCTGCAAGGGAAAACGAAAGATATTCAGGAATATCTGAAACAAAACTATCCTCTTCTTCATTTGGTCATGGATCGCAACAATGAGGGTTGAGCCGTATACTGGCCTTGCCACCGTTCCTTCACGGTTTACCTTTATTTTAGAGGGGTTGAATTATCTTGAAAAATAAATATACAATGGAAAAGAAAGTAGCCCTGATAACGGGCATCACGGGCCAGGACGGATCATACCTGGCAGAGTTCCTGATCAATAAGGGTTATGAGGTTCACGGCATTCTCCGCCGTTCTTCATCGTTTAATACGGGTCGTATCGAGCACCTCTACCTGGATGAGTGGGTGAGGGATATGAAAAAGAAACGCCTGGTCAACCTCCACTGGGGGGACATGACGGACTCGTCATCGCTGATCCGGATCATCTCGGAGGTCCAGCCGACGGAGATCTATAACCTTGCCGCCCAGAGTCATGTAAAGGTGAGTTTTGACGTGCCTGAGTATACGGCAGACGTCGTGGCCGTAGGCGTGCTCCGTCTGCTGGAGGCTGTCCGCATCTGCGGTCTGACGCATTCATGCCGGATCTACCAGGCAAGCACGTCGGAGCTTTTCGGCAAGGTGGCCGAGGTCCCACAGAAGGAGACGACACCCTTCCATCCCCGTTCCCCGTATTCAGTGGCCAAACTCTATGGCTACTGGATCATGCAGAATTACAGGGAGAGCTATGGGATGTACTGCTGCAACGGTATCCTTTTCAATCATGAAAGTGAGCGCCGTGGCGAAAACTTCGTCACGAGGAAGATCACGCTGGCAGCCTGCCGCATTGCGGAAGGCTATCAGGACAAACTCTATCTGGGTGATCTGGGTGCACGCCGTGACTGGGGCTATGCAAAGGATTATGTGGAGTGTATGTGGATGATTCTGCAGCAGCCGGAGCCGGATGACTTCGTCATCGCTACAGGGGAGATGCATACCGTCCGGGAGTTCTGTACCCTGGCGTTCCATGACGCGGGCATCGACCTCGAATGGAAAGGAGAAGGCCTGGAAGAGAAGGGCATCGATACGGCTACGGGCCGTGTGCTGGTAGAGGTGGACCCGAAATATTTCCGCCCGGCGGAGGTGGACCAGCTGCTGGGTGATCCTTCCAAGGCGAAGCGCGTCTTGGGCTGGAACCCGCGGCAGACGACATTTACCCAACTGGTCAGGCTGATGGTTGACCATGACCGTAAATATGTGAAGAAACTCTATCTGCGTGCGCAGATGCCGGAATAACGGATATAAAAAACATTGATCATGTCATTATTGGATAAGAATAGTAAGATTTATGTAGCAGGTCACCACGGCCTCGTGGGTTCGGCGATATGGAAGAACCTTGAGTCCCGGGGTTATCATAACCTGGTGGGGCGTACCCACCGTGAACTGGACCTGACGGATCAGGATGCGGTGAAGTCTTTCTTTGACCGGGAGCGTCCTGATGCCGTGGTGCTGGCGGCTGCCTTCGTGGGCGGTATCATGGCCAACTCGCTGTATCGTGCGGACTTCATCATGCAGAACATGAAGATGCAGTGCAATGTCATCTCCAATGCCTACAGCCATCACGTGAAGAAACTCCTGTTCCTGGGTTCGACGTGTATCTATCCTAAGGATGCCCCTCAGCCGATGAAGGAGGATGAACTCCTGACTTCCCCGCTGGAATATACGAATGAGGAGTATGCGATCTCGAAGATCGCGGGGCTGAAGATGTGCGAGAGCTATAACCTTCAGTATGGAACCAATTATATCGCCGTGATGCCCACCAATCTCTATGGGCCGAATGACAATTTCCACCTGGAGAACTCCCATGTGATGCCGGCCATGATGCGTAAGATCTACCTCTCTAAACTTCTGCACGATGACAATTGGGATGCGGTACGGACGGATATGGACAAGCGTCCTGTCAATCCGGACAGCAAGCTGGCTGCCACGATAGGGGAAGGCAACGTAGATGGTAACAATCCTAAGGAGAGGATTCTCAAGGCGCTGGCATTCTATGGCATCGAAAACAATAAGGTGACCCTGTGGGGAACCGGAAAGCCTTTACGGGAGTTTCTCTGGAGTGAGGATATGGCGGATGCGAGTGTGTACCTGCTGTTGAATGTGGACTTCAAGGACATCATCGGCATCGAAAAATATTCGAGCGTGTTCTATGGCGTGAAGACGGACGGTCCGGTCAACCGCAATAACAGTGAGGGCAGAGGCGGTGCCATCCCGTCGCTGGGTGAGATCCGCAACTGCCATATCAATGTGGGTACAGGCAAGGAACTGACTATCCGGGCACTGAGTGAACTGGTAGCAAAGACAGTAGGTTTTGAAGGTCAGATTATCTTTGATTCTTCCAAACCGGACGGTGTGATGCGCAAACTCATTGATGTGAGCAAACTCCACCGGCTGGGCTGGCATCATCAGGTAGAAATTGAAGATGGCGTCCAACGGCTCTACGAGTGGTATCGCAAAAGTCTTTCAGAATAAATGAGGATCCGGAGTGATCGTCACTCCGGTACCTTTTTGATAATGTTAGATGTTAGCGGTATTTTGCCTATAGATAATAAGATTTTGGCAGTATTAATATGTAAGAGAATTCTTAGGCCTGTATTTTCCCGAAAAACCAGAGGGAAAGGTTATAAGTGATTATAGCGGGTGTTGCAATATCCTCATTATAGTCTCGTCATGACGGTTATGAATAATTTCATTGCAGCAGATAGTGCCGTGAAGGGGATTAGAACAAGAAAATGCTATTGAAAGTATCATCAATGATCCTGTATTCCTGTTGAAAATAAGGTGTTCTTGACATTATTGAAATACGGTTGCTAAGATTCTGTTAATTGGATATTTACTAATTCACACATGGCATATAGATATTTCCTTTTTTTTACTTGCATTTGCATTCTCCCTCCTGTGTCCTGCGCAGACAGGGGTGAGGTACACCACTATCTGCCTGAATATGCGGAAGTCTGCAACGGCGAAATCTGCCGTTGTCACCCGGCTGCCTAAAGGAACAAAAGTTACCGTAGAAGATGACTGTAATTGCAAATGGATCCCGGTATCTTATAGAGGCAACATCGGATATGTCTCTTCACGGTATCTCAGTAAACGCCATATTCGTGTTACAGATAGACAGCCCTATGCGACGGGCTCAATAAGGTATTACAACAATTCTTCAGGCAGACGGATTCAGTCACCCACCCGTTACAATACCGTCCCGGCAGGGGCAACAGCTCTCTGTAATGATGGTACCTATAGTTTCAGTCAGAGCCATAGAGGTACCTGCTCTCACCATGGTGGAGTGCGGAAATGGTTCAAATGAGCGTTTCTGTTCAAATTATTTCTCATCGTAGGATTATCTTGATGTTTTTATCTTTGGTGATGGTAATATCGTTGGGTTGTTCAATGATTCCTGAGAGGAGACACAAAAGAATACTAAGAAGAAATATGGACAATTGATTAGAGAAAAATGCAGGGTTAAACTTCTGGAGTGGTATTCCATTTTCATGATTAATCGTTTCTTGAGGATAGATGGTCAACTTATCGAGGAAGGAACAAGATCTTTTTAATTTTTTCCGTGATATTCGGCCTGCGGGATGACCGGATGCTGGTGCCTCTGGAGGATAGGGAAGGGTGTCTGACGGGGGAGGTTCCGAAGGGTCCGTATATCATTCTGCTTTATTATTTGTCCGTAAACCTCGTTTAGGGTTTCGATTAAATTAACAAAAATAGTTGTTTCTATTGATTGATTTTCTTTTCCATAAAAAACACGATAATTCATTGCTCGTTTCCATTTTATTTGCTATCTTTGAACCATTGATCTTACCGGAGTACTTCAGGATTGTGGGGGATTACCTCTTTGCCTCTTGCTTCGGCTTCTCTCGTACGACAGCTCTTCACCCTAATCTGAACAGCCGCTAAAAAATAATAGATCTAAGAATTCCTGAGTTATTTGGGAGTACCGGAAAGAGGTGTTTTGTGTAGACCGATAACAGTGCAGATGTATCGGATGTGTTGGACGGGAGATGCAAGAGTATTGCTGAATAGTACGGGGATTTTTTAAAACCGAAGTCTGATGCTGAGAAAATACTGTTTCTTGCTATCGGAAAACAAAAATAAATCAGTAGATCCTAATTATGTCATCTCATGTACATGAACTAAGCAACCGGAACGGCAGTCTGCTGAGAGGCTTGGTGACTGTGGCGGATCTGCTATTCCTGAACATTTACACGTGGGTTTTTACGGAGGCTGTCAACTCTCCGCTTACGAGGATTAAGAGTTTCTGGCTGGTGATCTGTTTTGCTTATTTGATCAGCATTCATTTTTTCCCGCCGGTTTTCCATCTGCGTCAGTCTACCAATCTGTCGGTGACCGGCAGACTGATCAAGACCTGGACGTTCTTCATGGTGCTGTCCCTGAGTTGTGTGTGTTTCCTGCATTGCACGGTTCTTTTGAACTGGTATTACTGGATCCTGTATTACGGCCTGTTCTTCATTCTTTTCTCCATGGGTCATCTGGCCGGACGGAGGATGTTGCTGGCATACCGGAGGCGGAAGGGCGTGAAACATGAGGTGCTGTTCGTGGGACAGAGCTCGAACCTGGAGGACCTGTATGCGGCGATGCGGGATGACGCGTCTTACAATTACTGCCTGAAAGGTTATTTCGCCGATGCTCCGAAGGAGGACTTTCTGGAAGGGATTCCTTACCTCGGAGGTGTATCTGAGGTGAATGCCTGGCTGGACGGTTATCCCGGCAGAATCTCTGCCGTGTATTGCAGTCTGCCTTCTGCGAGGGCAGAGGAGATACGGCAGTTGATCGAATGCTGCACGTATCACGTGGTGCTGTTCTATAGTGTTCCGAACGTTCGTAATTATCTGAAGCGGAAGATGAACATGGCTCTCTACGGTGATGTGCCGGTGCTGTATATCAGTGAGATTCCGCTGAACCGTCCGGTTAATAAGTTTTTTAAGCGTGTGTTTGACGTGGTCGTGTCGGGGATGTTTCTGTTGTGCCTTTTTCCGTGGATCTATCTGATTGTAGGTGCAATCATCAAACTCACAATGCCGGGGCCGGTGTTCTTCAGACAGAGGCGGACCGGGCTGGACGGCAGGGATTTCTGGTGCTATAAGTTCCGTAGCATGAAGGTGAATGATGAGGCGGACAGTGTCCAGGCGACTAAGGATGACCCGAGGAAGACGGAGTTTGGTAATTTCATGCGGCATACGAATATCGATGAACTGCCGCAGTTCTGGAACGTGTTCACGGGCACGATGTCAATTGTGGGCCCTCGTCCTCACATGCTCAGTCATACGAAAATTTACTCTCAGCTTATTTCCAAATATATGGTGCGTCATTTCGTGAAACCTGGGATCACTGGCTGGGCTCAGGTGACCGGCTGTCGTGGGGAAACGCACGAACTGTGGCAGATGGAGGAAAGGGTGAAAAAGGACCTTTGGTATATCGAGAACTGGTCATTCCTCCTGGACTTGAAGATTATCTGGCTGACGGTCTGGAACGTGATCTCGGAAAAGAACGGCGAAGCCTACTGAAGGGACGGGATGCTTTGCTTTAGGGTCAACTGAATAAATGTGGTTGACATTTATTTTACTGATGATCAGTGAGATGTATCGCTTGGTATTTACGGCTCAATTAACAGGAATCGAGTTAATAAAGGTAAAATGTTATGAGTCTTTCAGATTTAATTCTTAATTTTGACTCGTACTTAATAAGATAACTACTAAAACAATCACTAACATAAAAACAATGAAAAAAGTAATCTGTTACTTGGATTTCTTCAGTTGCGTTGTACTCTTGTGTAGTTGTGGAGATCATGGTGTATCTGCTGTAAGTCAGCCGATTGTGAATAACCCTGTGGTGAATACAAATGCGATTTTTGTTTCTCCTACAGGAAATGATCATAACAAAGGTACGATAGATTCACCTATTGCTTCATTTGCTCATGCCCAGGATATTGCTTCACCTGGTGACACCGTTTATTTCCGTGGTGGTACGTACAAGGTCAATACCTATACAGATATACAGGAGTCCCTTTATGCTTGTATTTTTGATTTGACCAAGAGTGGGACAGAAAGTAAACCTATCTGCTATTTCGGGTATCCGGGCGAACGGCCGGTATTTGATTTCTCGGATGTGAAACCCGTAGGATACAGGGTGGCGGGATTCTATATCCATGCAGATTATCTGCATCTGAAGAATTTTGATGTTATTGGCACCCAGGTCACGATCACTACACATACACAATCGGAGGGGGTTACTATCCGCCGTGGAAATCATGATAATGTGATTGAAGATATAGCCGTACATGACGGGATGGGCATCGGATTTTATGTTACTAAGGGTAGTAATAACCTTTTTCTGAACTGCGATGCTTATAACAACTATGACTGTGTATCTGAAGGTGGTATAGGCGGCAATACTGATGGATTTGGATGCCATGTGCGTGCAGAGGATACCGGAAATGTTTTCCGAGGGTGCAGGGCATGGTGTAACAGTGATGATGGATATGATTGTATCAACAATTATGCTTCGGTGGTTTTCGATCATTGCTGGTCGTTTTATAATGGGTATAAGAATTTTAGTAATTTAAGTGAAGGTGATGGCAATGGTTTCAAGGGGGGAGGCTATGGCCTAAGGGCGTTGCCTGCAGAAATTAAAGCTCCTGTGAATACTATTGAGAACTGCATCGCTTATCATAACAAGGCCAATGGTTTTTATGCTAACCATCATCTCAATGGTGATGATTGGTATAATAATACCGCTTGTTATAATAAGTATAATTTCTGCATGGTAAACCAGAAGTCCTGGGATGATGCTGTGGATGTGGACGGCTATGATCATGTACTGGTCAATAATATAGCACTTTCCGGAGTAAAAGGAAATTTTACTCAAATTGATCAGACGAAGTGTACGATCGTGAATAATTCTTTTTTGCCTTACGATTATTCTCCGTCTTCTGGTGATTTTGAAAACACCACTGATTATCAGCAGTTGACAGGACCGCGGAAAGCAGACGGCAGTTTGCCTGATCTGACATTCCTCCTTTTAAAGAAAAGCAGTCCTTTATATAATAAGCAAATGGGATACCAGTTTGATTTCAAGTCTACTAACTATGCAAAGGGTATCCTTCCTTGATGCAGAGGATCGGAGTTTTCTGTGATCAGTTCTGAACTGATAATAATGGAGACGTGCCAGATTGGTAACTTCGTGAGGAGAAGTAGCATTAGTACAGGCATACTCGGCTATTTCTAACGAGTAAGAAATCAATTGATTTTTTATTTCCTGAAAAAAGCATCGGTTCAACGGACCGGTGCTTTTTAGTTAAAAGGGGCATTATTCTAAAAGGACCTGATCTTAAAATTAGATATACAAAAGATGCTCCTCTAATTTTCTAGCCTTCTGCATCATAATATTTTCTGATGTATTTCTATATGAAATTGAAACTTTTGATGTTTTTTTAGACGTTTCCCGGTTCCAGTAGTAATTTAGATGATACAACCGTAAGTGGTTTAATCCTTATCCCATTTCATTTCTTCATGAGTTTTATGAGTATGCATAAAAAGACTGCCGTTTGCTGTTTTTCCCATAATTGACCCTTGATGGTGTCAATCTCCTTTTGATCTGATCTGAATGAAGGCATATCCTATGCACCACAGTGTTAACTCCGATGCACTATAGCATCGATCGCGATGTACCATTGGGATGAGCTGGATGCACCATACAGGGTGGCTGAATGCACCATAGAGATGATGCAGATGCACCATTGGGGTGGGTGACGGGTGATAATAATTCCTGATGGGAGAGGCGGAATTTGACGGCTATCCCGGATAATGGAGATGTCTTTTACTTTATGACCATCTGGAGAGTGTATCAAAACTCTATTTTTGAAAGACCTTACTCATAATCTGTAAGCGGATAATGGTAAGGCCCAATAAGAGCCATATCTTTCCCATATCTATATGGGTTAAATATGGCTTTTATCTTTGTTAATTACGATTCGTAACATGTAGGGGATCGTAATTCCATTTTGACTCACCTTCAGGTATCGGCCGGATGATGGTTCAGATGCAACCCTTTCAGTTGGTTGTCCTTCCTTGCCTTGGCCGCCACATTAAAATAGTGGGCGAGTTTGAACCATCGCTTGGTGCCGGGAAGGGTCCTGAAGGCGGAGCAGATGAAATGGAAGAAACCATCCCGCTCTGGGAAAGGTTTCATTGACTTCTTCAGCTTCAGGTATTCGGGACTGGCATTATGGACAATGAGTTGGATGACCGTGTTCTCCATCCTGCTCGGCACACAACCCAGGTCCGTGATCCTGCCGAAATCAAACCGGTCATCGCCGATAGCATAATGGGTGAACAGCTGTTGCATTTCAGACCTGAACCTGCGGTCGTGGTTCATGTATTCGTTAAGGTCATCAAAGATGAATGATTTGTTGAAATAGCGTCTGTAGATGGCGCGTGATACACTGGGTGAAGTCAGTTGTACTTCACCGATCTGCTCTTCCTCTTCGGTTAAAGTATTCTCCATGTTGTTAGGTTTAAAGGTTTAGATATTTCCTCAGAATTCCTCTTTTCGTCTGAGTGTTTTTTAATACCGGCCTATAATAATACTTTTTTTTGAGAAACAAGCACGTTTAAGCATATTTTTATGCTTTTATGCAGTTTTTTTGCAGAATATGCTCTTCCTACCACTTTGGATATGGAGAAGGCTAAGGAATATGATGATGGATGTGCATAGTGCTATCCTGATAGCAATCATGATAAACAGGAATGATTATCATAGTTTTATAAAAAACTTAAGGAAAAGGTTGACAATGTGCGGAAATATTAGTAGTTTTGTAAACTAAAGGAAGAAGAGCTATGTCAGCAGAAATGGAATTGAGAAAACTATTCGGTCAAAGACTTAGGAACGCCCGGGTTATGAGAGGCTTTTCTATGGATGGGTTGTGCAAGAGAATGGGGAACAGAGTTTCCAAACAGGCCATTTCCAAATATGAGGGTGGAAAAATGTTTCCTGATTCTTCTGTACATATTGCTTTGGCTGATGCTTTGGGAGTGAAGGCAGACTATTTTGTGCGTCCGTTTCATGATCCGTTGAAGTGTATAGAATTTCGCAAGAAGTCAGGATTGGGAATCAGACAGACAGAGTCTATCCGTGAAACGGTAAGGGACCGGATAGAACGATATTCGGAGATAGAAAAGATTTTCGGGATTGATTCTGAATTTGAGTATTCTCTATCTTCTGACAAGATCAAGGACCAGAAGGATGTGATGGATCTGGCAGAGAAGGTCAGACATGACTGGAATTTAGGCGAAGAGGGCATACCGTCTGTCATTGAATTACTTGAGAACCACCAAATTAAAGTGATAGAAATTGAGGCCTTGGATGCTTTTGACGGGATGTGCGGTCTTGTTGATGATCATCGGCCTATAATCGTATTGAACCAGCATTATACGGTAGAGAGAAAGCGATTGACTGCTTTACATGAGTTGGGACATATCCTGCTCCATTTCCGGGAGGGAACAGAACTAAAGGAAAAGGAACATTTGTGCTCTACCTTTGCCAATGAACTGCTGATCCCTGCTAAGGTTTTTCTGGATATAATTGGCAATAAACGGCATGATATTTCTCTTAAGGAACTGAGGGATATCCAACTTAGATTTGGCGTGTCTGTGGATGCGCTCATGTTTAAGGCAAAATACCTGGACATTATCAGTGAACTGCGGTATCGGTATTTTTGTATGATGAAGAATAGAGACAAACGGTTTAAGAAGGAAGTGGAACGAAGTGTTTATCATTCTGATCAGTCAAATCGCTTTTCCCGTTTGGTCTATAAAGCTTTGGCTTGTGACCTCATTTCTTATTCTAAGGCAGCTGTACTGCTTGACTGTTCTTTAGAGGACGTGCGGAAAGAACTTGAACTCGTATGAGATGAATATTGTCATTAATGATGCTAATGTATTTGATCAGTTGGTGGAGTGTCGTGTTCTCTCAAGATCCAGAGCTGTCTCTAAGCTTAAGGAACTGGCTGCATCGAATCATCGTTTACCCTTAAAACTGATCAAAGCCAGGATAGAAGCCTGGCAAAAATAAAAGGCTCATGATCTTCCTCTCAGTACCTCTCAAGAGATGTAGAAGAATCCCAGACTGTCTCTTGATGCGGGGCTGGTCCATGATGTAAGAACGCCGGGTGCGGAACAGGGGATTGAGGGCCGAGATGGGATTGATGGTAAAAGATATGGAATATAGAATATTTCTTTTCTTATGGAGTTGTTGCGTGCCGGCAATCATGTGGGCACAGGAGGCCGGATATAAGGTAGAGGCCCAAAGCTCATGGTCTGACCGGGTGACGCCGCTCTGGCTGAACGCAAATAAGTACGGTTTGTCCTCACTGGAGAGATCCAACGGATATTTCCTGGCAGGAATTGAGAAAAAGGACAGCATTCCGGGGATTCGGAAGATCTCGTGGGGAGGCGGCATGGAAATGGCAGCGACCTATAACTATACTTCCACGCTGGTCCTGCAACAGGCTTACGTGGAGGGGAGATGGCTGCATGGGGCATTGACCGTCGGAGCGAAGGAATATCCGCTGCAGCTCAAGAATGCAAACTTATCATCGGGCTCACAGGCCCTGGGGATCAACGCCCGGCCGGTGCCTCAGGTAAGGATTGCGCTGCCGGAATACACGAAGATATGGAGATGGCTCTATATCAAGGGACATATCGCATACGGGATGTTTACGGATGATGCCTGGCAGAGGAAGTTTACGGGCAAGCATTCGATGTATTGCCAGCAGGTGCTCTACCATTCCAAGGCCGGGTATCTGAGGGTGGGGGATCCGGAACGACCCCTGACCGTGGAGCTGGGCCTGGAGATGGCTACCCAGTTTGGTGGCAGGAGTTATACCCCCGGCAGCGGAGTGGTGAAGGGAGGCGATGGCCTGAAAGACTGCTGGAACGTGTTCTGGGGCGACGGTGGTGATCCCGGTGAGGGGAAGTTTGCCAATGCAGAAGGTAATCAGTTAGGCAGCTGGGTCGGCCGGATCCGTTATGACCAGCCCTCCTACGACATCTCCTTCTATTGGGATCACTATTTCGAGGACCATTCCCAGATGTTCTTCCTGGACTATGACGGTTATGGCCATGGCAGTGAGTGGAACGAGAAGAAGAAATGGAAGTTTTATCTTTATGATTTCAAGGATATTATGCTGGGATCGGAACTGAATCTGAAAAGGGGCACCTGGCTGAGAGATGTGGTGGCAGAATACCTGTATACCAAATATCAGAGCGGACCGATCTATCACGACCATGGCACGCTGGAGTCCTATCATATTGCCGGTGACGATGACTACTGCAACCACCATATTTACTGTTCCTGGCAGCACTGGGGACAGGTGATGGGAAACCCGCTGTTCCGCTCCCCTCTCTATAACAGTGATCACCGTAACCGCGTGGAGGACAACCGCTTTGTAGCGTGGCATTTCGGTTTCGACGGTTGTCTGAATGCACGGATGGATGAAAGGGGAGAGATCCTTCCTGACCATCTGCTGTCCTATCGTGTCCTGGCTACCTTCCAGAAGGGTTGGGGGACATACACGGGACCGTATCTGCCCGTGAGGAAGGATTTCAGCATGATGCTTGAACTGAATTATGCCCTTAGCCATGGGTGGGTGGTCAAAGGTGCCCTCGGGCTGGATGCCGGTGGGATCTATGGCAACAACAAAGGTTTTCAATTGTCGGTGGTAAAGATCGGAATTTTATGAGAAAACTATTGTATCTGATTTTAGGAGTTATAGTGCTGGCTTCCTGCGACCTGCATACTTACAGTAACGGGAAACTGGATGGGTTCTGGCATCTCAAGGAAATAGATACGCTGAGTACGGGAGGGGTGGAAGACCTGTCCCGGACCGCATGTTTCTGGGGAGTGGAAGGCAAACTCATCAATGTTGGAAATGGGAATATCTTCTTCCTTCATCAACGGTACAGGGATACGCTGAGGCTCTATCATCCTTATATCCATGACTGGCATGAGGAATCCCTGCTGAAGAATACTGACCTGGTAAAGGCTTTTGGCATCAATTTTCTGGATGACCGTTTCAAGATCCTTCACCTGAATGAGAACAGTATGATCTTACGTGACAGTCTGTTGCAACTCGATTTCGAGAAGTACTGATCCCGATGGTTCTCCCTAACGGACGAGAAGAGGTTACGGCAAATCAACTGTTTTCCCGATACTTTTTGGGAGTAGTCCCGGTCAGCCGCTTAAAGAACCTGCTGAAAAAACTATCATTAGAGAAATGCAGTTGGTCTGCTATCTGGGTTATCTGTTTGTCACTGTGCTTCAACAGCACTTTGATTTCCGTTATAGCTGCACGGTCAATCCATTCTTTTGCGGTAATCCCACTTACATTTTTAATTATTGATCCTAAATATCTCTGAGATAAACACATCTTATCAGCATAATAATCAAGTTGACGCTCTATACCATTGGAACGGTTCACTAAATAGATGAATTTGTTGAAAATATCCCTCTCTCTGGATTTCGTCCGGTCTTCACTCTTATTATATTTGACAAACAGATAATTATAATAATGGATCAAGGCACTTATCATATCTCCAACCAATTCTTGATCGCTGTTTAACAAGGTTGCTACACTCCATAACATTGCCAGCAAATTCTTGAATATGGTTATTTCTTCTTCTGAAGGTATCAGATGGACATCATACATATCAAATGTCATCAATGAAGGAACATTACCATGCAAAGATATATTTAGTAAATCGTTTGGAATAGTAAAACCTTCAAGGTCAAAATCATCTGAATAATGATTTATCTGCATAATGCTCTCACTACTTATATACATCAACATGCCTTTTTTGATATGACAGGGTATAAGGTTGATGATGACATCGGCTTCGCCCGATTTGATGTATCCCATACGCATATCTTCAAATCGCAAAGGTATATTATTTTCAAATACTTTCTTTATCCCTTGTACAGCATTCAGTGTCACTCCAAAGCCACTGCCCGCAAAAGGCTCTGAATCAGAGTGGCCAGCTTTCTCTTCTATCATCTTGCGAAACCGGGAGAAGGTAATCCTTTTGAGTTGTTCTTTTTCCATCTTGATCTCCTGTAATAAGACACAAAGATAATAAATAATGCCCATATTTCACTATGAAAGCATTATAATCATACAAAAAGAACATTTTTTACTCTCAAAAGATAACAGGAAAGTGTGCTTTTCATCCTATATTTGCAACCTCAATCATATACGGATAAGATGAAACGACAATTATTCCTAGTATTGTTTGTGGCAATGGCAGTAAACGGTTTTGCAAAACTGACAATCGGCCAGTGCCACCAGTGGGCGCATGACAATTATCCAGCAATCAAAAGATATAACCTGATTGCACAGAGTTGTGATTTTACGGTCAGCAACGCCCTTAAAGGCTATATGCCGACGGTAAAAGTAAGCACCGGCGCAAATGCCTTCACGGACCTCATCAGTCTGCCGCCACAATTACAGTCGGCGACCGGCAGCATGAAAAATGACATGGCAGATGTGGACGTGCAGGTGAACCAAACCCTGTATGACGGCGGAGCCATTCAGGCTAAGAAACACCTGACACAGGCTCAGGCCGATGTTGACAAGGGCAGACTTAATGTGACGATGTATGCGATCAATGACCGCATTAACCAACTCTTTTTCGGTATTCTTATTCTAAATGAACAGATCAGGCAGAATCTGATCCTGCAGGATGATCTTTCTGTCAGTCTGAAGACCATAGAAGATATGATCAAGGGCGGCCTGGCCAGCCAGACGGATGCAGACCTGATCAGGGTAGAGCAGATCAAAGACCAGCAGGCGGAAAAGAGCCTGCGCATGTCCCGGCAGACCTACCTGGGTATGCTTGGGACCTTCATCGGGCGGAAGTTGGATGACCAGACGGTTCTGGAAATACCGGAACAGGAATACAGCCAACTGTCCTCACCGTCAAACAGGCCCGAGTTAGCGTTCTATGACGCCCAGGATCATCTGCTCGATGTCCAGAAAGAATCGGTCAATGCCCGGATCAGGCCCAGGCTCAGCGCTTTCGGCCTTGGAATGTACCACAGCCAGGTTTCAAGTTTGATGAAGAATCATCTCTTTGCAGCCGGGATAACGTTAAGTTGGAACCTGTCCGCATTTTACACCCATAAGAATGATTTGCGTAATATAGAAGTCCAACGCCAGGAGATAGAGAACGACCGGGAGACATTCCTGTTTGATACCCATCTGCAAAGTCAGAACGTCAACGGTAAGATACAGGACCTGCAGCAGCAGATCCAGCAAGATCAGCAGATCATTGCCCTGAGGGAACGTATATACGGTAAGTCAGCAAATAAGGTGGAGAATGGCACGGAGACCACGAACGAGTTGGTGAGAGATGTCAATGCCGTGAATCAGGCCCGGCAGCAAAAGGCAGTCCATGAAATATTATTATTGCAAGAAATCTATCAATTAAAGAACATTAATAACGATTAAGATGAATACGCCAAAGATATTGATTCTGGCAGTGGTGGCAACCCTTGCAGCCTGCGGCAGGAAAGATAAAGGGTATGATGCTACAGGCACTTTTGAAGCAACGGAAGTAACCGTGTCGGCAGAGCAAAATGGCCAACTGATGCAATTCAATGCAGAAGAAGGCAGCCAACTGAGGAAGGGGCAGCAGGTAGGGCTTATAGACACGGTACAGTTGGCTTTGAAGGCGCGCCAGTTAGGTGCTACCATGCAGTCGATTGCCTGCCAGCGTCCGGATGTCCAGACCCAGATAGCAGCAACACGCCAGCAACTGATTAAAGCGGAGCAGGAACAAGAGCGGTTTGAAAAACTCGTGAAAGGTGGAGCCGCGAACAGCAAGCAACTTGATGATGCGGCTTCTTCCGTCAGGGTCTTAAGGCGCCAGCTGGCTGCCCAGATCTCATCACTGAGCAACAACACCAGGGCTCTCAACTCACAGATCAGTGCCACCGACATACAGAAATACCAGATATTGGACCAACTCATGAAGTGTCATATCGTATCTCCCATTGACGGTACGGTACTGGAAAAGTACACCGAGCAGGGGGAGTTTGCGACGATCGGCAAGCCACTCTTCAAGATTGCTGATATAAAACACATATTCCTGCGGGCATACCTCACCTCACGGCAGTTGGAGAAGGTCAGGATCGGACAGAGAGTAAAGGTTATGGCGGACTATGGGGACCAGAAGCGCAGAACCTACGAAGGTACGGTCACCTGGATTTCAGCCAGTTCGGAGTTTACCCCTAAAACCATCCTTACCGATGATGAGCGGGCCGACCTGGTGTATGCCGTGAAAATAGCAGTGATCAATGACGGGTACATCAAGATAGGGATGTATGGAGAAATGAAATTATAAGATGAAAGCAATAGAAGTACAGGGCCTGTCCAAGAGCTACGGTGATAAGTCTGCGTTACAGGAGGTATCGTTTGACGTCGATGAAGGGGAAGTCTTTGGGATCATAGGACCCGACGGCGCCGGAAAGACCACCTTGTTCCGCACGATGACCACACTGCTGCTGCCAGATGCCGGCACCGTCAGGATAGAAGGCCTGGATGCCGTCAAGGAGATGAAGAAGATACGGCAGTGCGTGGGATACATGCCGGGGACCTTCTCACTCTACCAGGACCTTACCGTTGAAGAAAATCTTAAGTTTTTCGCAGATCTCTTTGATACCACCATCGAGGAAGGGTATGACACCATCAAAGCCATCTATTCGCAGATAGAACCCTTCAAGGACCGCAGGGCAGGAGCACTCTCCGGAGGGATGAAACAAAAGCTCGCACTCTCCTGCGCACTTATCCATCAGCCCCGTGTCCTTTTCCTTGACGAACCGACGACCGGTGTTGACCCCGTCTCCCGCAAAGAACTATGGCAGATGCTCTCCACCTTGAGAGAGCGCGGTATAACCATTGTTGCCGCAACCCCTTACCTGGATGAGATCCGCCGTTGTGACCGGGTGGCATTCCTTGACCAGGGGCATATCCGCGGGACCGGCAGTCCCGATCAGATACTGGTGGAATTCTCTGAAACATTGAATCCGCCACACTTGAAGAGAGATGAGGAGGCCGTCCTTATGGACAACCGGCATGAGGAGGTCATCAAAGTAGAGCATCTCGTCAAGGCTTTCGGCACATTCCGTGCTGTTGATGACATCTCTTTTTCCGTACACCGCGGAGAGATCTTCGGGTTCCTGGGAGCCAACGGCGCAGGGAAGACCACTGCGATGCATGTCCTGACCGGACTGAGCCAGCCGACAAGCGGCCATGGGACGGTCGCCGGGTATGATATTTCTACCCAGTACGAACAGATCAAACGCCATATCGGATATATGAGTCAGAAGTTTTCCCTTTACGAAGATTTAACGGTCGCCCAGAATATAAGATTATTTGGTGGCATCTACGGAATGAAGAAGAAGGAGATCTCCCGGAAGACCGATCACATCCTCCGGGATTTGGGGCTCTCCGGCAGCAGGAATGCCGTCGTGAGCTCCCTTCCCCTGGGCTGGAAACAGAAGTTGGCCTTTTCCATCAGCATCTTTCATGACCCGGAAGTTGTCTTCCTGGATGAACCGACCGGTGGTGTTGATCCGGCCACGCGCCGCCAGTTCTGGCAACTGATCTATGATGCCGCCCGCCGTGGCATCACCGTTTTCGTGACCACCCATTATATGGATGAGGCCGAATATTGTGACCGCATCTCCATCATGGTCGACGGTCAGATAAAAGCCCTCGATACCCCCGAAGGGTTAAAGAAGAAGTTCCACTTTCAGGATATGGACCACGTATTCACCTTCCTTGCCCGGCAGGCCAGGAGAAGAGATTAAAACAACAGACATGAAACGATTCCTCTCTTTCATCAAAAAAGAAACCAAGCATATCTTACGCGACCACAGGACCATGCTGATCCTCTTCGGCATGCCGGTGGTGATGATGTTCCTTTTCGGCTTTGCCATCAGGACGGACGTGAAGAATGTCAACCTCATTGCGGTGACCTCGGAGATGGATGACCAGACGCAGAAAATCCTTGACAGGATCAACGCATCTGAGTATTTCACCATCAAATACTGTGTGGCAACGACCGATGAGGCTCAGCAACTCATGCGTGACAACAAGGCAAACATGGCCGTTGTCTTCAATGACAATTTTGCCGGCAGGCGCTATGACGGCAGTGCCAGGATGCAGGTGATCGCTGATAATACCGATCCCAACATGGCCGAACTGGAAAATGTGTATATCCAGCAAACCATCACGAACGGAAAGCCGCCAGTGATCACGCGCCTGCTCTACAACCCGCAGATGAAAAGTTCCTATAATTTCGTCCCCGGCATCATGGGCATGCTGCTGATGATCATCTGTGCGATGATGACATCCGTAAGCATCGTAAAGGAAAAAGAGCAGGGGACGATGGAAGTGATACTGGTCTCTCCCGTGAGGCCCATCATCATTATCGTAGCGAAGGCCGTACCGTATATGATCCTGTCCCTCATCATTCTGACCTGTATCCTTCTCATCTCAAAATATATATTATTGGTACCCATAGCAGGCAGCATAACCGCAATCTTCGGTGTCTCCCTGTTGTATATTCTGTTAGCCCTGTCACTGGGACTGCTGATCAGCGTGATTGCCCGGACCCAGGTTGCGGCATTGCTCATCTCAGGCATGATCCTGCTCATGCCAAGCATGATGCTTTCCGGCATGATCTATCCTGTGGAGAGTATGCCGCGTATCCTGCAATATCTTGCCGACATCGTCCCGGCGCGGTGGTACATAGCCGCTATCCGCAAACTCATGATCATGGGCGTCGGGGTCAATATGATCTATCAGGAGCTGACCGTGCTCGCCATGATGACAGGAATACTGCTGACGATCTCACTCAAGAAATTTAAGACAAGACTGGAATGATACTGACTTATCTCATACAAAAGGAATTTATACAAATCCGGCACAATAAGTTCCTGCCGAGGATGATCCTGATTTTCCCCGTCGTAATCATGTGCGTGATCCCCTGGGTCACGAACCTTGAAGTAAAGAATATCCATATCTCCATCGTAGATAATGACCATTCCTCGCTCTCCCGGCTCCTCACCGACCGCATAGAAGCCTCACATTATTTCAAGTTCAGTGGCATGGCGCCGAACTACTCGGAAGGGTTGGATAAGGTAGAAAGGAGTGATGCCGACATCGTCGCTGTCATCCCCTGGCACTATGAACGTGATCTGGTTAATGGGAAATCTCCTCAGATATTCATTGCTGCCAATGCCGTGAATGGGACCAAAGGTGGTATAGGATCAGGATACCTGTCCCGGATCGTTCTCCAGAACATCGAAGAGTACCAGATGTCCTCAGCCCCGTCTCCTATCTCTACGATGGACCTGTTCAATCCGCATAAGGATTACAAACTCTATATGATACCCGCACTGATGGCCATACTCATTGTCCTTATATGCGGGTTTATGCCCGCGTTGAATATCGTAGGTGAAAAGGAAGCCGGTACCATCGAACAGATCAATGTCACTCCCGTAAGTAAATGGTCGTTTATTCTGGCTAAGCTCATCCCTTACTGGATCATTGCGATGTTTGTCATGACCGTTTGCTTCCTCCTGTCCTGGTTGGTTTATGACATCACCCCCGCAGGCAATGTTGCCCTTCTTTATCTGCTGGCCATGCTGCTTGCACTCATATTCAGCGGCATGGGACTCATCGTATCCAATTACAGCGATGCCATGCAACAGGCCATGTTTGTCATGTGGTTTATAATGGTCTGCATGATCCTGCTAAGTGGTATGTTCACTCCGGTAAGCAGTATGCCCAACTGGGCACAGGACCTGACGCTCCTCAATCCTATGAGGTATTTTATTGATGCCATGCGGAATGTCTTTGTCCGTGGGGGAGGACTGCCCAGCATTTATCTGCAAACGGCAGCTCTGTCTGGTTTTGCGGTCGTGATGGATTTATGGGCTGTGGTAAGTTATAAGAAAAACAAATAACGGAAGTCGCCCGCTTGAGCCGGTTTCCGTTGTGCCCGCTAAACCCTGTCTTTCTGGGAAATCCCGGAAAGACTTACAGACCCTCAAAAGGGCAGGAATCTTGAATTTTTATCTGGAGTGTGCGCCCTTAGGGATTCGAACCCTAGACCCACTGATTAAGAGTCAGTTGCTCTACCAACTGAGCTAAGGGCGCAAGAGATGCAATTCCGGCTGGAGATTTGTGCGCCCTTAGGGATTCGAACCCTAGACCCACTGATTAAGAGTCAGTTGCTCTACCAACTGAGCTAAGGGCGCAAACTGTTCCTTCGAAAAGAATCAAAGGCTGTCAGCTTTGAATTGCGAGTGCAAAGGTAGTGAGATTTTCAGAGACTACCAAACTTTTGTCATACTTTTTTCTCATGCCGTGGCTTTTCCCGTGTTTCTTCCGTTCTCCTGTCAGGGGCGGGGGAGGCTGGTCCGGGAGGTTAGTATGCGGGCCTGCTGATGAGAAAAGTTCCCAGGCGGTGGGCGATCTTCCTGTTGTTCAAGGAGTAGAGCGTGTATATGCCATTAGGGATGCCACGGACGCTGACGATCCCTCCCCGCGTAGGGACAGCGGCAATGATCTGTCCCTGCAGGGTCTTGATCATGACCGTCTGCACCTCTTCTTCTCCATCCCTCTCCGGCGGCAACTGCAGCCGGTTGCCATCACAAGTCAGCAGAGGAATGCTCCGGAATATTTTCCGGCTTTTGTCGTGTGGCGGGATGAGCTCCCGTCCATACCGGTCCATGGGGACGATGATACAATTCGACTTCCCCAGTTGTCTGCGGCATTTCTCCATCTGCGATTCCGGTAGGCGGATGGCTACGAGGTTACGTGCATCATTTATGTCGATGGGGTGGGAACCGGCATAAATATTATAGGTTGTATCCGTCGGAACGGTTCTCTCCCATGTCATCGGCGGCACGAGAGCAGGATAGCGGTTGAAATCATCCGTTATAAAAGTATAGATTCCCTGAGTATTGTCCGTCAGGAACTTGCTCCTGAAGAAAGCCTGTCCCAGCCCGAAGCGGCGGATCTGGAACAGTTCACGGGTGATGTCCCCCAGGCTCCAGTCGCCTTCCCCGGGATTGAGGAAATAGATGCCGAGTCCCGGAGCAATCATTTTCTGATCACTTTGTTCAGCCCAGTCTATTGCAAACGGGAAGAACTGGTTATCCCGGAAATACATCATCGGGAACAGTTCATCCATGAGCCCGCTCCGGAGCCATCCCTGCGCATCCTGGCAGACCCTGTCATAGGCATTCCATCCATGGCTCCCATAGCGGGATAGATCCTCGAATTTCCCGACAGGAGAACAACTCATCTTTACCCATGGCTTTTCCGTTTTTACGGCATCATGGATCTTCCTGACGATTGAGGTGATATAGTTCCTGGCGGCATCGTGGCTGACACGGATGGACCAGTTTTCCGGGTAGCGGATATAGTCAAGGTTGATGCCGTCAATATCATAGCGGTGCGTGATTTCCGCGCAGATCTCCGCCAGATAGTCTCCTGTGCGCGGGTCCTCCGGGTTCATGTATCCCTCTGGGCCGATGCGCCTGATGAGTCCCGGAAAGCGTCTGCGGAGCATCCGGCAGCCGAGTTGGTTCCATTTCCCCACCGGCATGGCCACGATCCAGGCATGGACTTCCATCCCCCTTTTATGACATTCATTGATGGCAAAGGCCAACGCATCATACCCCGGGCTCTTCCCCGGGAACCCCGAGAGGCATCCGTCCCATGGCTCATACCGCGAAGGGTAGATCACCGTGCCGCGGATACGGGTCTGGAGGATTACCGTGTTGATATTTGCCTGTTTCAACCGGTCGAGGATGTTCCTCAGCTCCTCTTTCTGCTTTTCCATGGAACGGGCAGACTGGGAATAAGAGTGCGGCCAGTCAAGACCTCCCATGGTCGTGAGCCAGACCGCCCTGACCTCATACTTAGGCGTTCCGAAAGAGAGGACGGCATCCCACGGAGAAGGCTTCCCGCCGTCCCCTTCAGGAGTTTTTGCGGAAGTTGTGATCACGAAGGATAAAAAGAACAGGAACAGATAGAATCGGCGCATTTTATTTTTATTTGGCCACAAAGGTACTGATAATTTTCCTTTTTCCAAATTAAATTCTTAATTTTGCAAGGCGTACACCGATTACTTGATCAGACTGTAAAGATACCTTTTGTCTTGAGCCTTGCCGCTCTTCCTGCAGGTCACATCTTCTATGGTACATTCCATTGATTTCCGGTTACTGAGAGAGTAAATGAAAGAGGAACAGCTAAGTATGGAACAACAATATCCTTCAAAACTTTTGGAGAAGGCCGTATCAGAATTTGCCAGACTGCCGGGAGTAGGCCGGAAGACTGCCTTACGTCTGGTCCTGTATCTGCTCCGGCAGAGCAATGATTCCGTTGACGAGTTTACCAGTGCCATCTCCCATCTGAAGAAGGATGTAAAATACTGCAAGGTCTGTCACAATATCAGTGATACGGATATTTGTCCCATTTGTTCAGATCCCCGCCGTGATGCCTCAACTGTCTGCATCGTAGAGAATGTACAGGACGTGATGGCCATAGAGAACACGATGCAGTACCATGGCCTTTATCACGTGTTAGGGGGCATGATCTCTCCCGTTGACGGCATCGGGCCGGGGGATATAGAGATCGATTCCCTGATCAGGCGGGTGTCCGGTGGCGGTATCAAGGAAGTGATCTTTGCCTTGAGCAGTACGATGGAGGGAGATACGACTAATTTTTACATCTCGCGGAAATTAGCTCCCTTTCATGTCCGTATGAGTGTCATTGCAAGAGGGATCTCTGTGGGGAATGAAATAGAATATACGGATGAGGTAACCCTTGGCCGTTCGATAGTGAGTCGTACACCTTTTGAAAAATAATATGGAAAGAGTTCAGAAACAATTGATGATCAGTTTTATCGGTCTGATGTTATTGTCAATATTGCTGGTGGTAGCAGGTGAGTCAGGGATAGCCTTTTTCACCTTCAGCTTCCGGGGTACCGGGCATTCCGGACAGGCACAGTTTATCTGGCAGGCTTTGCTGGAAATTACCACCATAGGGGTGATTCCCCTGGCCCTGAGGCTGTTCAAGTTTAAAAAAGTTCATCAGGATCTGGTCTCAAGGAGAGAGAAAGCCTTGCTGAAGTGGGGGCAAGTACGGATATGGCTCCTTTTCCTGCCCCTTCTTCTCGATGTGATCTTCTATTATGCCTCGATGGCCCCCGGGTTCGGATATATGGCGATCATTCTGTTCCTTTGCTCCTTCTTTATTATTCCCACCAAGGGAAGGTGTACAGAAGATGTAGAAAAAGACCTGGAGAAGAAATAAGAATAGCGGCCCTGGCTCCACGGAGGCTGGCAGAATGGGCTACAAACAAAAAACCTTCAAGAGAGGATCTTGAAGGCTGAAGCGGTACGTATGAGACTCGGACTCATGACCTCCTGCGTGACAGGCAGGCATTCTAACCAACTGAACTAACGTACCAGTGTGCAATGATGGAGCGGAAAAGGGCGGTACGTATGAGACTCGGACTCATGACCTCCTGCGTGACAGGCAGGCATTCTAACCAACTGAACTAACGTACCTCGTACGTGCTCTTGGATCAATTGCGAGTGCAAAGGTAGGAATTTTATTCTATATATCCAAATATATCCTTTATTTTTTTGCCCAAAGAATGTGAAAAGTCGTTCAGAAAAGCGAAAGAGCTGCCGTCAGCAGACAGCAGTCCTTCGATAATCAGCATTTTTATCCTTCACGCCATGCCCGATCATCATATCCCCTGCGCCATCATCGCACGGGCCACTTTCAGGAATCCTGCGACATTAGCACCCTTGACGTAATTGATATAGCCATCCGGCTCTGTACCATATCTGACACAGTCGTCATGGATATGATCCATGATCTCCCGGAGTTTGTCATCTACTTCCTTACGGGTCCATTTCAGTCGTTCTGAATTCTGTGTCATTTCGAGGCCGGAGGTAGCCACACCACCTGCATTGCTGGCTTTTCCGGGGCTGTAGAGGAGATGAGCATCCTGGAAAACCCTGACAGCCTCCGGGAGGACGGGCATATTAGCTCCCTCGCTTACGGCAATCACCCCATTGCGGACTAATGTTTTTGCCTCCTCTTCATTGATCTCGTTCTGGGTGGCACACGGAGTAGCTATATCCGCTTTTTCAGACCAGGGCTTTTCTCCTTTTATATATCTGGCCCCGTATTTCCCGGCATATTCACAGATACGTCCCCGTTGCTTGTTTTTCAGTTCCATGATGAACCTGAGTTTTTCCTCATTGATGCCATCCGGGTCATAGATATATCCATCCGAATCAGAGCAGGTTACCGGTTTTGCCCCCTTCTGGATCAACTTCTCCATGGTATACTGTGCCACATTTCCTGCCCCGGAGACCAGTACCGTCTTTCCTTCAAGGCGCTCACCACGTGTCCTGAGCATGTCTTCCAGGAAATAGACATTGCCATAGCCCGTTGCTTCCGGCCGGATGAGCGACCCGCCATATTCGAGTGCCTTTCCTGTGAGGATGCCCGTGTATTGGTGAGTGAGTTTTTTGTATTGTCCGAACAGGTAGCCGATTTCACGGCCCCCCACGCCAATATCACCGGCAGGGACATCTTCGTCAGGTCCGATATAATGGTAAAGTTCGTTCATGAAGGCCTGGCAGAAGCGCATGATTTCTCCCTCACTTCTTCCCCGGGAAGAGAAATCCGATCCTCCCTTGGCACCGCCCATCGGCAGGGTGGTAAGCGCATTCTTGAAAGTCTGTTCGAAAGCCAGGAATTTCAAGATGCTCTGGTTGACTGACGGATGGAACCGCAGGCCTCCCTTATAAGGGCCGATCGCATTATTATGCTGGACACGATAGCCCATATTTGTCTGCACCCGTCCCTCATCATCCACCCAGTTTACCCGGAACTGGATAATACGGTCCGGGATGCACAGGCGTTCGATGAGGTTAGCTGCCTCAAATTCCGGATGCCTGTTATATTCTTCCTGTATGGTTTTCAGAACCTGGCTGACGGCCTCGATATATTCCGGTTCTCCCGGAAACTTTGTCAGCAACTGCTTTACGATTTCTTGTTCTTCCATAATTCTTTCTGTTTAGATTATTAAAATATTTGAGTTTGCTGCTACAAAGGTAAACTTTTTTTAAATACAGCGGTTAAGTGAAGGATAAAAAATGATGGAAATCCTGGCAGGAGGTCATCTTTGCCGTATCTCTGCCAGGAGGGAAGGGCACGGAGAAAGAAAAAGGGCTGCCGTTCTCGATGCGGCAACCCCTGTAACCCGTTTCAGGCAGATAATGTCATTTCCTGCCGAAAAGTTTTTTAAAGAACTTCTTGATCCCTCCGCTCTTCTCCTGCGGTTTCTGAGCCGTGTGGGTCTGAGGAGCAGACTGGCGTGGGGCAGTCCGGTAGTTATGCCGGGGCTTGTCATTGCCATTGGCCGTTCTCCTGTGTGGCTGGCGGTACGTCTGCTGTCCTGCATTCTCGCGGGCAGGCTTCTTCGTCTTGTCCCTGTAGTCATCCCGGTGTCTGGGAGTATATTGGGGATTATGCTGTGCCTGTTGTGCTTGCGGCTGTCCTTGTTCCTGTCCGTTTTCTCCCTGTGGGCGAGGCCTTCTGTAATTCCTTCTCTCCCTCTGGTTCTGCGGAGTCTCATCAGTACCTTTTCTTTCCGGGCCGTTATGGTTATCCTTGTTGAAAGGTTGTCCCTCCCTGTGCGGTGTATGCTTATGATCCTTGTGTGATGTCTGGTCACGGTCTTTTCTCCTTCGGTTCTTCGCCATATTCCTGGGACCTCTTGAAGGAGCCCCCGATACCCTGTATTCAGGCCCTTTCAGGTCTCCAGGCAGAGGATTCTTGGTGATTTCCTTACCCAGGAACTTCTCGATCTGGGAGAAATAGTACATATCCTCTTCATTGACCAGCGTGACGGCAATACCTTCTTTCTCTGCCCGTGCCGTGCGGCCGATACGGTGCACATAGTCTTCTGCATCGTGAGGGACATCATAGTTGATGACCATCGCGATGTCATCGATGTCGATTCCCCTGGCCAGAATATCCGTAGCCACGAGCACGTCATACTGGCCACTCTTAAACTTGAACATCATGTCGTCACGTTCAGCCTGGTCCAGGTCTGAGTGCATCTCCCCGCAATTGACATGCTTTCTCTGGAGAGCGCCGGCAACCTGTTTGACCTTGATCTTACTGCCACAGAAGATCAGGACACGTTTGAGGTCATCCGCCTTGAAGATGTCTTTGATGATTTCCATCTTCTGCGTCTCATAACAGATGTAAGCACTCTGCTTGATCTTGTCAGCAGGTTTGCTGACCGCCAGTTTGACCTCTACCGGATTTTTCAGCAGTGTCTTGGCCAGGCCCTCGATCTTATCCGGCATGGTAGCAGAGAACATGATTGTCTGGCAGTTTTTAGGAAGATATTTGGCTATTTTCTCAATATCCTCAGAGAATCCCATGTCCAGCATCCGGTCCGCCTCATCCAGCACGAAGAAACTGACCTTGCTCAAATCCACGTTGCCCAGGGAGATGTGCGAGAGCAACCGCCCCGGGGTAGCGATAATCATATCAGCTCCCATGCGGAGACTCTTCACCTCCTGGTCATAACGGTTCCCGTCATTCCCGCCGTAGATAGCCACGCTGCTCACCCCGTTGAGATAATATCCGAAGCCCTGCATCGCCTGGTCGATCTGCTGTGCCAGTTCACGTGTGGGGCTCATGATCAGGCAGTTGATGGCTTTGTCAGGATACCCCCCGTCATCAAGTTTACTCATTATGGGAAGCAGGTAAGCTGCTGTTTTACCCGTTCCGGTCTGTGCTACGCCTAAAACATCTTTTCCTTTTAATATTTCCGGGATACATTTTTCCTGAATAGGGGTGCACGTGTCGAAATGCATGTCATAAAGTGCATCCAGCACATGATCATTTAAATCTAATTCTTCAAATTTCATAAAATTTCTTATTCAATATTTTTATAAGACAGATGGAGGTTCCCGTCCGGACTAGTCCTGTCCGAGGAGAGACCACGTATTAATTCGGTGCTTTCCGGTAGCAGAAATAAGCTATGAAAGCAAAGAGGATATTCGGCACCCACGCTGCCAGCATAGGAGGAGCACCCGCATTGATGGCAAATGTGGCGGAAATGGTCTCCAGCATGATGTAGATAAAACTTAGGGCCAGGCCGATGCCGAGGTACAGTCCCATCCCACCCTTCCGCTTCTTGGCAGACAGAGAAGCACCAATGATGGTAAGGATAAAGGACGCGAAGGATGCAGCGATACGCTTGTGATACTCCACCTCATACTGTACGACATTCTGCGATCCCCGGTTGACCTGTTTAGAGATATAGTCTTTCAGTTGCGGACTCGTCAAGGTCTCCTGCTGTCCTTTCGAGTAGACCAGGTCCGTCGGCTCGATGGGTATGATCGTATCTTTTTCAACTCCGCTGGTGATATGCTCTCTCAGTCCCTGCAGTTTACGGATCTTCCAGTTGCTGATCTTCCAGTGGTACTTCGCATCCGAGATCGTGTCATATTGAATCTCCATTGCAGTGAGGTGACTGATGAGGTTCTTGTTCTCAAATTTATCCAGGCAGAATCCGTACCCTTTCTTGAGGTTATCATCATAGTGCTGCATATAAGCGATGACCCCCTTTTCCACCTGCAACTGGACATTGTCTGCCGACGTGTTTTTCTCCCTGTTCTTGTACATAGACTCGAAGTTCTGGCGGATGATGGTCCCATGGGGGATGACATAGGCAGAAAGGTAAAAAGACAGGATCGTGATGAGGGCACAGGTGATCATGTAAGGGCGCAGAAGCCGTTTGAAGGAGACCCCTGAGGCGAGTATGGCGATGATCTCACTGTTGCCTGCCATCTTCGAGGTGAAGAAGATGACGGCGATGAAGACGAAGAGAGCGCTGAACAGATTGGCAAAATAGGGGATGAAATTAGCGTAATAGTCAAATATGATTGCCCTCAGCGGCGCATGGTACTGTGTGAATTTTGCCAGATTCTCGTTAATATCGAAGACGATGGAGATGGAGATGATGAGTACGATAGAGAAGATATAAGTCCCGATAAACTTCTTGATGATATACCAGTCAAGACGCTTGAGGTACCGGCGGGGGTCAAGCCAGCGCAGAAAGCGAAACAGGTGAGCGAGCCATCTTCCGGCTTTGACCAGTCCTGAGCAATGCCTGTTCAGGGTCCTTCCCATCCTGTAGAAATAGTGATATTTTCTGATGTTACGATACTTGTTCATCATTTTAAGACAACTTACAAAGTAAAAAAGTGCCAGCCTGAAGGTTACTGTCTCCTCAGATTCTCTTTTGCATCTGGGCGGTGACCGAAGATTTCCATTGTACGAAATCACCCTGCTCGATGTGATGGCGGGCATCAGAGACCAGCCTGAGATAGAAGGCAAGGTTGTGGATGCTTCCGATCTGCATGGCCAGGATCTCCTTGGCCTTGAAGAGATGGTGGAGATAAGCCCTGGAGGTGACCCGGTCTGTCTCGCAACCTTCAGGGTCAATCGGCGAGAAGTCCATTTCCCATTTCTTGTTACGCATGTTCATGGTCCCCTCGTAGGTGAACAGCAGTGCGTTACGGCCGTTTCTGGAAGGCATTACCGAGTCAAACATGTCGACTCCTCTCTCGATGGCCTCCAGGATGTTCCACGGCGTTCCTACCCCCATGAGGTAACGCGGCCGGTCTGCAGGCAGGATGGCGTTGACAATCTCGATCATCTCATACATCGTCTCTGCCGGTTCGCCGACGGCCAGTCCTCCGATCGCATACCCGTCAGCCCCCTTATCCGCACAATATCGTGCTGAATCCTGCCGCAGGTCCTTATAAGTACATCCCTGGACGATGGGGAAGAGGCTCTGGGGGAAACCGTAGAGCGGCACCGTCTCCTGAAAATGCCGGATGCCGCGGTCCAGCCAACGCTCCGTGAGTCCCAGGCTCTCTCTGGCATAGTTATAGTCACTCAGTCCTGAAGGACATTCATCCAGTGCCATCATGATGTCCGCTCCGAGGATCCGCTCCTTGTCCACGACATTTTCCGGTGTGAAGAAGTGCCTGGAGCCATCAATATTTGACTGAAACTGGCAGCCCTCCTCGGTAAGTTTGCGGATTCCCGAAAGGGAGAACACCTGGAATCCTCCACTGTCCGTCAGCATGGGCCTGTCCCATCCGATAAACTTATGGAGGCCGCCGGCAGCCTTCAGGATTTCCAGGCCCGGTCGCAGATAGAGATGATAGGTGTTGCCTAAGATGATCTGGGCTTTCACCTGTTCCCGGAGTTCCCTGAAATGAACAGCCTTGACACAGCCATCAGTACCTACAGGCATATATATAGGAGTCTTGATGTCACCGTGCCCGGTTTTGATGAGTCCCGTGCGTGCATCGGAGGCCGGATCAGTATGTTGCAGTTCGAAGGTCATTGCTCGTTGTTTTTATCCAGAGGAAGTGGCATTATTTCTCTTTGTCCCCGTCACTTTTCCCATCCTCTTCCGGGATGGTGAAGTTGACCGGATGGTCTACCGTCTCCTCCGTGAGGGCAAAGTCCCAGACCTCCTGGATGTTCTCTACATAATGGAAAGTGACCCCTTTCCGGTATTTCTCCGGGATCTCTTCAATATCCTTTTTGTTTTCCTTGCACATGACGATGTCCGTGATGCCTGCCCTTTTTGCAGCGAGGATCTTTTCCTTGATGCCCCCTACGGGCAGCACCTTCCCCCTCAGGGTGATTTCCCCCGTCATGGCCGTGTTCTTACGGACCTTACGCTGCGTGATGGCAGAGGCTATGGACGTGGCGATCGTGATGCCGGCAGAAGGGCCGTCTTTAGGAGTGGCTCCCTCAGGGACATGGATATGGACGTTCCAGTAATCGAAGATACGATAGTCGGTACCCAACTGGTCGATATGGGCTTTGACATATTCCAGGGCAATGATTGCCGATTCCTTCATGACATCCCCCAGGTTTCCCGTCAGGGTGAGTTTGCTGCCCTTTCCGCGATACAGGGAAGTCTCTATGAAGAGGATCTCACCCCCTACGCTTGTCCAGGCCAGTCCGGTGACCACCCCGGCATAATCGTTGCCCTGATAGATGTCACGGTAGAAAGGCGGGTTCCCCAGCAACTTTTCGATGTCCGCAGGGGAGAGGTCCGGTTTCTGGATCGACTCTGTGCTGGCCTCCTCAAACGCCAGTTTCCGGAGGACCTTGTTGATTTGCTTCTCCAGCTGCCGGACGCCACTTTCCCGCGTGTAGGACTCGATGATCTTTTCCAGTGCCGGTTTAGTGAATTTAATAGCCGGCCGATAATCCTTCAGCCCCGTATTCTCCAGTTCTTTAGGAATCAGATGCCTTTTGGCGATTTCGATCTTCTCTTCAGTGATATAGCCACTCAGTTCAATGACCTCCATCCTGTCGAGCAAGGGCCGGGGGATAGTGTCCAGATCATTGGCCGTGGCGATGAAGAAGACCTTAGATAGGTCATAGTCCACGTCCAGGTAATTGTCATGGAAGGCATTGTTTTGTTCCGGGTCCAGCACCTCCAGGAGCGCAGAGGCAGGATCCCCATTGATGGAATCCTGGGTTACTTTATCTATCTCATCAAGGATGAACACCGGGTTACTGGAGTCTGCCTTCTGGATCCCCTTGATGATTCGTCCCGGCATGGCCCCCACATAAGTGCGCCGATGGCCTCTGATCTCAGCCTCGTCATGGACACCTCCCAGGCTGATCCTGACATATTTTCTTTTCATCGCCTCGGCAATGCTCTTGCCCAGGGACGTCTTTCCTACTCCCGGCGGTCCGTAGAGACAGAGGATAGGACTTTTCAGGTCCCCGCGGAGTTTAAGTACCGCCATATATTCGAGGATGCGCTGCTTGACCTTCTCCATGCCGTAATGGTCACGGTCGAGGACTTTCTTAGCCCTTTTCAAGTCCAGGTCATCCTTCGTATATTCTCCCCACGGAAGGTTGACAAGCGTCTGCAGGTAGGTGAGTTGTACATTATATTCCGGATTCTGCGGGTTCAGGGATTCGAGTTTGTCAACTTCCTTGGAGAAGTTGTCTTTCATCTCCTCAGACCATTTCTTGGTGCCAGCCTTCTTGATCAGATCATCCCATTCCGGGTTGCCGTTGCTTCCCAACTCATCCTTGATGTTCTTGAGTTGTTGCTGCAGGAAATATTCTTTCTGCTGCTCGTCAATATCCTGGTGAGTCTTCTGGTTGATCTTCGACTTGATCTGCTGCAGCTGCCGGTCCCGGTCTTCCGTCTTCAGGATCTTGTAGATACGGTCTTCGAGCGAGGCCATGGAGAGCATTTCTATCTTCTCCTTGATACTGAAAGGCATGTTGACGCAGATGAAATTGACCAGCATCACCGGATTGTTGATGTTCCCCAAAGCGATCTCTCCCTCGTGAGGGATGTCATCGTCAGCTTCGATATACTGTTTGGTCGATTTGCGCAGGGTCTCGATGAGAGTGGCAAACTTCTTGTCCTTTGTGTCCGGCACGTTTTCAGCCATCGGTTCAACTTCCCCCGTGTAATACGGTTTTTTCTTCTTGATGGATTTCAATTCACATTTCCCCAGGGCCTGGACGATGACAGTAATATTGTTTTCCTGTCCCGGCATTTCCATCACCCTGATGACTTTGGCAAAGACCCCGATATGATAAAGGTCGTTCAGTGAAGGGTTGTCCACATTCTGGTCCTTCTGGCAGAAGATGCAGATGACATCCTTGTCATGCTTCTGTGTATGCTTGACCACGTTGACACTCTGTTCACGGCCGACAAGAATAGGGGTGACGACGGTGGGGAACAATACCAGGTTACGGGTGCAGAGAAGCGGATATACCCCCGCCTTATGTTCACCGTAGAGGCACGAGGCATCGCCATCAAAGTCTGCCACCATTTGAAATTGTGTATTTGAAATTTTATTCATAAATTCTCTCATCCATTTTGATGTGCAAAGTTACTAAAAAGATCGGAGATAGGGGAATGGTATTTGTAGATTTTTTCAAATAAAGGGAAAGCTCTCCTGTTTTCATTTGATTTGAAAGAATAAATAGAGCTTTTGGACGTTAATAATCAAATGAAGGATGAATTTATATTTCAGCATTTTGTCATACGGCAGGATCACTGTGCGATGAAAGTAGGGACAGACGGCGTACTTCTCGGGAGTTGGGCATTACCGTCAGAGGCGGATTCCGGCAAGGGAGCATCCTTCCCTCTGCGGATTCTCGATATTGGTACCGGTACCGGTCTGATTGCCCTGATGCTAGCCCAGCGTTTTCCTGCTGCTGAAGCAGATGCCCTGGAAATTGATCCTGAGGCATGTTCACAGGCTGCCGGCAATGTCCGGCACAGCCCTTTCTCCCGCCGGGTGAGGATCATCAGTGAAAGTCTACAGCATTTCAGCCTTTCTCCCTGTCCTCATCCTTATGACCTGATCGTCTGCAATCCACCGTTTTTCGTTCAGGGGCACTCCCTGAAGTGCCCGGATGACCGGCGGAATGAAGCCCGCCATACTTCTACTTTATCCTATTGTGCCCTCTTTCAAGGAGTGAGGCACCTCCTGGCTCCCGGGGGAGTATTCAGTGCCGTCATTCCATTTACGGCTTCAGAAGATTTTCTGGCAGAAGGTTATTTCTCCGGTCTGGTCATGACCCGCAGGTGTGCCGTGAAGACCGTGGAGGGGAAAGTCCCGAAACGGAGTTTGCTGGCTTTCTCTGACCGGCGGACGTCGCCTCCTGAGGACACTGTGGAGATGATGATGACCAGGGAGGGCCATCCTACGGAATGGTGGTCACGGCTGACACAGGATTTCTATCTGAAAAAATAGGGGGAGGGTGGCAGGTCTCAAAGTCTTTGTTTTTCCACCACTTCCGGGTTGACAATAACTTTCAAGCCTTTCTCATGAATGGCGACATCTATATCCGTTCCAGCCTTCACAGGATCACCATCATAATGGACAACGCCAGGTCCGGAACGCCGGATATGAATGTGCTTGCTGGTATAGGTGGTCACATGAGGGTTGACATCCAGCGTCTTCCTGAACAGTTGGATAGCCATCCGGGGAGCGGCAGAGAACTTGAAAGGCTTGATGATCGTCACGTCCAGGAGTCCGTCATTGATGGAGGCTTTCGGGCAGATATAAGCTCTGTTGCCGTATTCAGAGGCATTCCCTATCGTGATGAGAAAGGCGGTGACCAGCCGTGTGCCCCTTTCATCAGTGATCTCATAGGTCTCCGGTTTATATTTGAACCAGTCCCGCATGACCTTTTGCACATAGGTGACAGGTCCACGCTTGCCTGCCAGAGCAAATTCTTCAGCGATGAAAGCATCGAAGCCCATGCCACAGGTGCAGAAAAAAGGGTGGCCGTTGATCGTCCCATAGTCTAAGTTGCGTATCTTCCCCTGGTTAATCATGCAGATACTTTTTTTCATGTTCAGAGGCAACAAGAGATGGCGGGCTAGTCCGTTTCCTGATCCGCAAGGGATGATGCCCATCACCGTGTCAGAGTTGATGAGTCCGCGGGCCACCTCATTCACCGTACCGTCCCCGCCTACGGCGATGACGGTATCGAAATGTTGCTGGGCCTCTTTGGCGATTTCCGTAGCATGTCCCGGATATTCCGTCAATTTGATCTGATAATCGAATCTGGACAGGTCCAGATGCTTATTGATCAACCCGGGGAGAGAGTCCTTGTCGGACGTACCCGAGATGGGATTGACGATAAATAGTAATCTTTTTTTCATAAGTGTGGCAAAAGTAAGCATTTCTGATGGATTGGAGATTTCCTTATTTGTTAAAAGTTTTAAAAAAAGGACGAATCAAACTCTTTCACCATCAAATTCACCTATAAAAACCTGTTGGCCTGGAGACCGCGGACAGGCCCGTAATCCCAGGGGTGCGTTGCTGACATTAATAGGTGAAAGGAGTTATAAATGTTAGCTAAAAAGCATATTTTTCTCAAAAAATATGCTTTATGACTTGTTTTTTTTGTATCTTTGCAACGTTTGAAATGAAAAAAAATTAGTTCACCTACTTATTTATAATGGGACAATTACAGGAAAGATATAAGAATTATCGTATACCTCAGAAGTATATGAAAGAGGGTGTGTATCCTTACTTTCGCGTGATTACGAGCAAGCAGGGCACAGAAGTTGAGATGGGCGGACACAAAGTCTTGATGTTCGGTTCCAACGCTTATACCGGTTTGACCGGTGATCAGAGGATTATAGATGCTGCCAAGAAAGCATTGGACAAGTATGGCTCAGGGTGTGCCGGGAGCCGGTTTCTGAATGGAACGCTGGATATCCACGTCCAACTGGAAAAAGAACTGGCAGAGTTTGAGCACAAGAATGATGCACTGAGTTTTTCCACCGGATTTTCTGTCAATCAGGGCGTTCTCGCCGTGGTAGTCGGGAAGGGTGATTATATCATCAGTGATGAGCGTGACCATGCCAGTATCGTAGACGGTCGCCGTCTTTCCTTTGCCAAGCAGTTGCATTACAAGCATAATGATATGGAAGACCTGGACCGTGTCCTCCGGAACCTTCCTTATGATGCAGTGAAATTAATCGTAGTGGACGGAGTATTCTCTATGGAAGGGGATCTGGCTAATCTTCCTGCGATTGTTGCACTCAAGAAGAAATACAATTGTTCCATCATGGTCGATGAAGCCCATGGTATCGGTGTCTTCGGCAAAGAAGGCCGCGGGGTGTGTGATCATTTCGGCGTTACGGATGACATCGACCTCATCATGGGTACTTTCTCAAAGAGTCTGGCTTCCATCGGCGGCTTCATCGCCTCAGACAAGGATACCATCAATTTCCTTCGTCATAATGTCCGTACTTACATTTTCAGTGCCAGCAATACACCTGCTGCAACGGCAGCTGCGATAGAAGCACTTCATATTATCCGTACCGAGCCGGAGAGACAGCAGCGCCTGTGGGAAGTGACGAAATATGCTTTAAGGCGTTTTCGTGAAGAAGGCTTTGAGATCGGCGACACACATAGTCCGATCATCCCGCTGTACGTGCGTGATGACTATAAGACCTTTTTAGTGACCAAGCTGGCTTTTGACAACGGCGTGTTTATCAATCCCGTCGTTCCTCCGGCATGTGCACGGCAGGACACCCTTGTAAGGTTTGCCCTGATGGCTACCCACACGGAGGAGCAGGTAGAGCGTGGCGTACAGGTCCTGAAGAAAATCTTTGTAGAGCAAGGGTTGATCAAGTAATATAGATTTACCTCTCCTGCCGGTGGGCAGAGAAGAGAAAGCCGTCAGGAATGCTCATTCCTGACGGCTTTTTTCATGTCTCAGGGCAAGGGTCTCCCGTTGACAGCACGTTCCGTGTCCCAGGGAATCGCCCGGTGAGGATCTCAGAAGTACATCGTCGGCTCCGGATCGTCCTTTTTCCCGTTCATGTCAGCTTCAACAAAGGAGAAGGGAAGAATATCCCTCACCGTGTTGAAAACCAGGATCCGGTCTGTGCCGTAGAGGAGAATACGGACGGGTTTTTTATAACGGTCTTCTATCTCCAGGATAACCTGCCGGCATTGCCCGCAAGGGGTGACGGGACTCTTCAGTAGTCCCTCCGTGTTCTTTGCAGCAACGGCCAGTGCCACGATGCGGTGTTCAGGGAATTGTGCCTGGGCAGCGAAGATAGCTGTACGCTCGCCACATAGTCCGGACGGGAAAGCAGCGTTCTCCTGGTTGGCTCCAATGATCTCCCGGCCGTTGTCAAGTCGTACTGCTGCGCCCACATGGAAATGACTGTAGTGCGCATAACTGTTAGCCGTAGCCTCGATGGCAGAATGGATCAGGTGCTGATCCTCTGCACTCAGCTCTGAGAGCTGTGCAGATTGATATGGGATAGAAAGGGTTAAGTTTTTCATAAAATTTAATTTTGGTTTATTATTTGTCAGAGGAGAGAGGTTGTATTGTTGGCTACACCCCTTACAAAAATCGTGGCCTGTTCAAGTGAGAACAGTTTTCTCTAAGTGACGAAAAGAGAGATAACTCAGTAAGAAGTTATCTCTCTTTCAAAAGCAGTCGGGGCGACAGGATTCGAACCTGCGACCACCTGGTCCCAAACCAGGAGCGCTACCGGGCTGCGCTACACCCCGTTTGCTTTCAAAGCCTCAATCATTGACCTGCCTTCAAAAGCATTTGCAAAGGTAGGATAATTATTTCACTCCGCCAAATTTTTGATGTGTTTTTTTATCTGTTCTTTTATTTATCCGGGAGAAGGTCTTGGCCTGGGGAACGGTATCCTGGCCGGTATAGAAATCGATGAGCCGGCGGATAGCCTGCTGGCATACCGGGCAGAATTCCGGGAACGTATTGGTACGCATCCTGCAGTCAGGATACCCCCTGTACACCCCTTTGAGCGAATATCCGGCCCCTTCATAGAAACCGATCCTGGGATCTTTTTTCCCGATCAGGTTTTCCCATTTCCCGTGGAAATTGACTTTCGTAGTAATATTCGGTTCCCAGGGTTCCACATCATGGGGATACATGGGGATCTGTTCCTCCGGGTAAGCATATTCATCGGCAAGTCCGGCAAAGGAATGTCCGAATTCATGTACGACAACCGATTTGAACCATTTGTTATGCGTCATGCTCAGGTTGTAGGAATTGAGGATTCCACCTCCGCCGTATTTCTCCGTGTTGACCAGGATGATGATATGCTCGTATGGCGTTCCTGCCAGCCAGTTATGCAGATCCTTCAGGTGCAGGGTGGTAAGGTAGCGGTCACTGTAGAAGGTGTCGAAATGGGAATGCAGGGCTGTATCCTTCCATATCCCCTTGTCCGGTTCGCTCGTACCGCTCTCTCTGGATGGTGCTTCCACGGCGATGATATTGAACCGGCCACGGAGGCTCTTGAAAGGTTCATGCTCGAAAAGAGCTTCCATGGCCGTCCTGGCATCTGCGAGGAAGACCGGCATTTCTTCAGGCCGGTACCCCTCGGCAATATAGGCAATATGGATACAGCGGGTTGTGTCATCGGCTTTCTGGAGAGTGATATAAGGGGTAATGTCTTTCTCCCCGATGTGCCGGATCAGCACATCCTTGGGGTCTATGGTAGTCGTCATTGATGTCATGACCTGCCGGCGGTTGTTCATCAACTGGAGGGTCACCTCCACGGTATCCTTCGGGAAGGGCATTAGGAACACATTCTCGAAACTCCTGGTTCTTGTCTTGGACATGTCGTAGGACAGCCATTCCTGGAACAGGGTAGAGAAGGAGTTGCGATAGATCACCTTACCGGTCCGGCGTGACCGGGCGATCAACTGTCCGTTTCCTTCCACAGGCACTTCAGCCAGCCGTTGCCGCTTCCCATACCATCCCGGTATAGACAGGAGTTCGTCGACGGCGATGTCCTGGTGCTGCCGGTTACCAGAAAAGATATAGTCGATCCTCAGGGTACGGTTTTCAAAATAGTCACTGAATTTCTGCGCTTTCATGGACAGTGCCATCAGCGAGAAAAGGACTAACAGGAAAGTATTTTTTATGTTCATGTCTCTTCGTTTAGCAGAAACCGATTTATCTTACTTTCAGCACAGCACCCGCATAGATCTGGAACGTCGGAGAAAGATGATTCATCTCATAGAGGTTCTTCAGCCGGATGCCATATTCCTGTGAGATGCTGTACATACTCTCGCCCGGTTTGACGATATGCGGACGGTTCTTGAACGCTTTCGGAGCTTTTCCTCGTTTCTTCTTCAGAAACACAATATCTCCCTTTTGCAGGATGTCGTTCTTGTCGCGCTCGTTGTAACGGGCCAGTTTCTTCCATGATATTCCGACTTCCCGGCCGATTCCCTTGAAGGTGTCACCCTCTCTGGCCAGCAAGTAGTAATTGTCGTTGAAAATACGGATAGGGTGCAGGGCATATTTGACCAGTTGGTCTTTTCCACTATGCTGTGCCATGAAATGGTCATAGTGGTGGTCATGGTCATACTGATTAAGATGGTAGAGATCGATGATCTGGATCAGCATATTTGCATAATTCGGATTGGTCGCATATCCGCAGTTTTTCAGTCCGTAAGCCCAGTCCTGGTAATCAGTGACGTCGAGTTTGAAGAGGCAGGCGTACCTCGGCTGGTCGCGGAGGAACCTGGAATGATCCTCATAGCTTTCCCGTGCGTCAGAGTACACCCGGAAGCATTCCCCTCTGGCATCATCATCATGATATTGGGTCGGCCCGTTCCAGTTGTGACATTTGATGCCGAAGTGATTATTGCCTTGCGTGACCAGTTCGCTGAGGCCCGCACGGCTCTCGAGCACTCCTTGGGCTAAAGTGATACTTGCAGGGACATGGTAACGCAGCATTTCCTCGATGGCCAGGTCTTTGTATTGGTTAATGTAAGTCTGATATTGTGAGTTCCATCTTAGTTGTGCCCTCGCCGGAAGAGCGAGGACCAGTATAAGCAGTAATGAAAGTATTTTCTTCATGTCGACACAGCTGGTTTTCATTGCAAAATTAATAAAAATATCACATATACAGGTTTCTCAGGTAAAAAAATTACTATATTTGCATGAACTTACAAAAGAAGATAACCATTGATTCCCATAATACTTGCTTTAGGCTCCAACACGGAGGCAGAGTCACGGATGGCTCAGGCGCGAGTCCATTTGGAACGGCTGCTGGAGGGTAATATCCGTTTTACGCGAACCTTATGGACTGACCCAGTCAACTTCGGCAGGCAGAAATTCCTGAACGGTCTGGCGGGAGCCTGCACGTCATTGTCCCTTCCTGAACTTCAGTTTTCCCTTAAAGGAATAGAAAAACGATGCGGTCGGACGCCGGAAGGGAAACTCCGGGAAGAGGTGAAGATGGATATAGACCTCTTACAGTATGGTGCCCGGAGACTGCACCTTTCTGACTGGGATCGTAAGTATGTGCAAATCCTGATGGCCGAACTGGGTTCCCCCTTCTTCTCTACGATGGGATGAAAGGGCAGGCGGGGACAACCCGTCCTGTCGTTCCTCTTCAACCGAAGAGCGCCTTGAGAGCCTGTTCCACCTTTCTGACCGGAACAATCGCAATCTTGTATCTTTCGGCATGCAGTCCTTTCTGATTATTCCTGGGGATGATGATATGACTGAACCCCAGTTTTTCGGCTTCAGCCACCCGCTGGTCTATACGGCTTACCGGCCTGACCTCCCCGCTGAGTCCCACCTCTCCGGCCATGCACCATCCCGTCTCTATGGCTATGTCGAGATTACTGGACAGGACAGCTGCAATGACGCTCAGGTCGATGGCGAGATCCGTCACATGCAGTCCTCCCGCAATATTCAGGAATACATCTTTCTGCATCAGTTTGAATCCCACCCGTTTCTCCAGGACAGCCAGCAGCATGTTCAGCCGTCTCTGGTCAAAGCCGGTGGCGCTGCGCTGGGGAGTACCATAAGCTGCGCTGGAGACCAATGCCTGTGTCTCTACCAGAAAGGGCCTCACCCCCTCGATGGCCGCAGAGATGGCCACGCCGGAAAGGCCGTCATGATCTTCCGTGAGCAGCAGTTCGGAGGGATTGCTCACGGGCTTGAGACCATTCTGCTCCATCTCGTAGATCCCCAGCTCAGACGTGCTTCCAAACCGGTTCTTCGTGCTTCTCAGAATACGGTAGATATAATGGGCATCCCCCTCAAACTGGATGACGGTGTCCACGATATGCTCCAGGATCTTCGGCCCTGCCAGTGTCCCTTCCTTGTTGATGTGCCCGATGAGGATGACTGGTATGCCACTGGTCTTGGCCAGGCGGAAAAGGATGGACGCACACTCCTTGACCTGGGAGATACTGCCGGGACTGCTTCCGATCTTCTCCGTAGACATGGTCTGAATGGAGTCGATGACGATCAGTCCCGGCCGGCAGGCCTTGACATATTCCAACACCTTCTCCAGGGAAGTCTCGCAGAGGATGGAGATATGAGCGCCGGCAGAGTCCCTTTCAGGCCCTTTCAGGTCAGCCGTCAGCCGGTCGGCCCTCAGTTTGATCTGGTGGGCGCTCTCCTCTCCGCTGACATAGAGCGTTTGATATTCCGGCATACGGAGGATAGTCTGCAGGGTGAGCGTGCTCTTTCCTATGCCCGGTTCACCACCCAGGAGGGTGATGCTCCCCGGCACCATGCCTCCGCCCAGGACCCTGTTCAACTCTGCATCGTGCATGTCAATCCGGGGCTCGTCCTGTGCCGAGATGTCCCGTAAGGCGACCGGTTTCCCGGTGCCGGAGGGCAGGCCGTCATAAAAAGAAGAGGTGCCGTCGGAGCCGGCATCTCCCGTACCCGCGGGAATCCTGATCTGTTTAAACGTGTTCCATTCCCCGCAATTCGGACATCGTCCCATCCACTTGGCGGATTCTTGACCACAATTGCTGCATACGTAAGCGATTTTGTCTTTTGCCATATCGGTTCCTTTCAAGATCACAAAGTTACAAACATTTTCTGTATTAGCCGTCATGTCCTGGATAGAATCCACCTGATTTGCTCCCGGCTGGACATCTTTCCCAGAGGCTGGAGAGGGTCTGTGCGCATTTACTGGAGTAGTCTGACGGTGCCCCTCCGGCAGGTCTTTCATCCGGGTTTTAAATTTTACGAATAAATTTGACAGAACCAAAATAAATACGTATTTTTGCAGGTAATGAAAAGAATAATGCCAGTTTTGGCGATTGGAATACTCTTTGTGCTGGTGTCCTGCGGTAATTCATACGAAGAGAACCGACGGTTGTCAAGAGCTGAGAAGGAACGACTGGACAGTCTTGACCAGATTGCCTTTAAAGTGGGGGTGATGCCCACCCTCGACTGCCTGCCGGTCTATATAGCCTATGAGGACAGTCTGTTTGAAAAGGATAGCGTACGGGTGCACCTTAAAAGTTTTACCGCCCAGATGGACTGCGATACGGCGCTGACAAAGGGCAGCGTGCAGGGTTCGGTCACTGACCTGGTCAGGGCAGAACGACTGCAGAGCCGTGGCGTCGCCCTGACTTATCCTATTGCCACGAATACCTATTGGCAACTGGTGACTAACCGGCTGGCCCGTATTCGCGAACTGCATCAGTTAAGTGACAAGATGATAGCGGACACCCGTTTTTCTGCTACCGATCTGCTGACGGGCATAGCTATCAGAAGAGGGCATCCTAAATATAATGTATACCGCGTACAGATCAACGATGTGAAAATACGGTTGGAGATGCTGGAGAACAATGAGATGGATGCCATGTTCCTCACGGAGCCTCAGGCCACCAAAGCCCGGTTGATGGGCAGTCCGGTGTTGCTGGACAGCCGTGATCTGGATATGCATCTGGGCGTGTTTGCTTTCCGGAAGGCTGACCTGGCAGGGCGGAGGCGGCAGATGCGCCTGTTCCTCAAGGCTTACAATCAGGCGGTCGATAGTATTCACAGGCATGGCCTCCAGTTTTACGGTCCTCTGATCCGCAAATATTGCGGCAGTGACCCTCAGACCGTCAAGGCCTTACCCTCTTTGGTATTTACACCTGCTCACTCTCCTAGACGGCAGGATATAGAAAGGGCCAGAAAATGGATCATTCAACATTGAACGAAATATTAAACAATGAAATCGGACGTGACCGGAACCTCGGCAGGTCAATCAGAAAATTTGAAAAGTATCTCTCTGATCATCCAGACGCACTCATGGGCAGGAGACTGGACGAGATTAAGGACGACTATGCCTTGATGCTGGACTATGTGCACAAAGGATACCATGATCCGCAGCAGGAGAAAATCTATGGGGAACTCCTGGACCGCCTCTTCGTGCTGGTCCAGGATGTGGGACTACATGAGAAGATCAACACCCTGGTGACTTACCGGGAGGCTTACCAGCATGTCAGCCATATCCATTTCTCCCAGGATTCTATCCGTACCGCTCTCGAAAGTTATGTGTCCGAAATGGCGATGATCAGCCTTGATCCTGAGAATACAAGGCATGAGAAAACACAGGAAATCCAAAACAAGCATTATCATCAGATGAGCCTGCTCTTTGATGCCATCCTGGTCAGTGAACAGTGGCATGAAGGGGATATGGACTTTTATATCCAACTCATCTTGTCGCCTACTATAGACCTCATTGATGCACAACTCCTCGTGAGTGCCATTATCCTGGCTTGTGTGAATATTTTTGATATTCGCAAACTTGAGACCCTTGCCCGGATATTGAAGGGTGCCAGGGATGAGCGTTTGCGCCAGAAGGCACTTGTCGGCTGGGTGCTGGCAATGAACGGCACTTCTGTCTTGTTCCCCCGGCAGCAGGAACTGGTGGATGAACTGACCAGTGACGAAGAAGTGTGCCGCGAGTTGCTGGAACTTCAGGAACAATATTTTTATTGCATCAGCACGGACCGCGATATACAGAAGATCCAGGATGACATCATGCCGAACCTGATGAAAGGGAACCATCTGAATATTACGCGTTTCGGAATAACCGAAAAGGAGGATGACCCTATGGATGATGTCCTCCATCCTGAAGATGACGACAAGACGGCCGAGGATGTGGAAAAGAGCATCCAGCAGATCTCGGATATGGAGAAGCAAGGTTCGGACATCTATTTCGGCGGCTTCTCGCAGATGAAGCGTTTCCCCTTTTTCTATACCCTCAGCAACTGGTTTGTCCCTTTCTATCTGGGACACCCTGCCCTGGAACCTATTCGGAAAAAACTCGGGGAGAACAAGTTCCTGCAGGTCCTCTTTGATGAAGGCCCGTTCTGTGACAGTGACAAGTATAGTTTTGCCTTTGCCATGGGGACGGTCATTGACAAGATCCCCAGCAATGTAAAGGAGATGCTGAATTCTGGTGAGGCCGTGATGGGACCCGTAGCCTCAAATATCAACAGAGCGAGCAAGACATTCATCCGGCGGAGTTTCCTGCAGGACCTTTACCGCTTTTTCCGGCTTTACCCTTATAAGAAAGATTTCAAGAATCCATTCGAGAACTTCAATCCCGTTGACGGTGGACCTGGATTCTTCTTCATCACCCCGTTTTTCCTGAAGACCCCTCTGAAGAAATATGTCCTCAGTCTGGCCCGTTTCCTTTCCAAACAGGGGTATCCTTCCGTGGAGCATACTCTTCTCGATGCGTATGCTTCCAGCAGTGAGGGGACTATGGAGCCTTACCTTGTGGTCAGGGGATACAATGCTTTGCGCCTGGGCAATTATCCCCAGGCCGGCGACTATTTTGCAAAAGCACTCAGCATGAATTCTGAGGACCTGTCTGCCTTGAAAGGAATGGCCAAGTCCTGCCTGATGGCCAACAGGATGGGTGAGGCTGAGAATGTTTATCGCAAATTGGTTGCCGTTTATCCGGACAAGCATATCTATCAGATCAATCTGTGTATAGCATGGATCAGCAATGGGAAATATGATGAGGCGATCAATGAACTGTACAAACTCGATCTGGAATATCCCGGGAACCATAATGTCCACCGGGTGCTGGCCTGGGCCCTTCTCTGTCAGGGGAAGGTAGAGCAGGCGGATAAAGAATATCATAAATTGCTTGAGATGAAATCACCCGATCCGGATGATTACCTGAATGCAGGTTATTGTAAATGGATGCAGCACCAGATAGATGCGGCGGTCGGCCTGTTCCGGACTTTTATGGCAGCCGCCCATTTCAATTCTTCCATTGACCGGAACAAGGAATTGGAAAAGCAGATGGAAGAGGATCATCAATTCCTGAAAGACCATGGTTTCACGGAGACCGATATTAAACTGATGTGCGATCTGTGCGTGTGAGCGGTGGCCGTGCAGGATGATGCCTTTGACCTGAATGCTCAGGCTGTCAAATTCCTCATGAGTTCATTGACAGCAGGAACTCCTCATTGTCATGCGTATGAATCATCCGGTCACGGATCGTGTTCATGGCCTCAATGGGATTCATGTCACTGATATATTTGCGGAGAATCCACATGCGGTCAAGGGTCGTCTTGTCCTGCAGCAGATCATCCCGGCGCGTGCTGGAAGCCACAAGATTAACAGCAGGGAATATACGTTTGTTGGACAGAGAACGGTCAAGTTGCAGTTCCATATTACCTGTACCCTTGAATTCCTCAAAGATGACCTCGTCCATCTTACTGCCCGTATCGATCAGGGCCGTGGCGATGATGGTCAGAGACCCTCCGCCTTCGATATTACGGGCTGCCCCGAAGAATCTCTTCGGCTTTTGCAGGGCGTTAGCGTCTACACCGCCGGTGAGGACCTTTCCTGATGCCGGAGCCACCGTATTATAAGCACGGGCGAGACGCGTGATCGAGTCAAGGAAGATGACCACGTCATGTCCGCATTCTACCATCCGCTTTGCCTTTTCAAGTACGATGCCCGCAATCTTGACATGCCGTTCTGCCGGTTCATCGAAGGTGGAGGCGATGACTTCTGCATTGACGGTACGAGCCATGTCCGTCACCTCCTCCGGGCGCTCGTCGATCAGCAGCATCATCAGGTAAGCTTCCGGATGGTTTGCTGCAATGGCGTTGGCGATATTCTTCATCAGGATGGTCTTACCGGTTTTCGGCTGGGCCACGATCAGGGCACGCTGGCCCTTTCCGATAGGAGAGAAGAGGTCTACTACACGGGTGCTGAGATCCGTTGTGGCCTTGTCGCCGCAAAGGTTAAACTTCTCCTCCGGGAACAAAGGGGTAAGGTGCTCGAAAGGTATCCTGTCCCTGATTTCACTAGGCTGCCGGCCGTTGATCTCGTCAATGGAGGTCAGAGGGAAGTATTTCTCCCCATCGTGCGGCGGTCTTACATGACAATTGATCACGTCACCGGTCTTCAGGCCGTAGCGTCTGATGAAATTCTGTGATACGTAGATGTCATCAGGGGAAGAAAGATAATTATAATCACTGGAACGAAGGAACCCATAACCGTCTGGCATCACTTCTAGGACACCCGTTGAGGTGATCAGGTCAGCAAAGTCGTAGGTTACCGCAGGGGCGGCCTCCTGTCTGGGGGCTACCGGCTGGTAAGCGCGAGGCTGTGGAGTGGTCGGGCGGTCAAACATGTCGAAAGAGGGTACGGCACCCTGATCTTCTATCGGAAGGTCGACGACAGTGATAAAATCCGTTCCGTTGCCCGGATCACCATCCCATATCCCTTCACTGGAGGCATCGTGGTTGTTCGGTTTACTTTCTGTATTTTCGTTATGAGCGTTCATTTTTGCCTGGAGTTGAGCGATGAGTTGGTTATCTCGGTGGTTGTCCTCACTGTTATGGTGTGCTGCAGAAGAGAACGCAGCTTCCGGAATAATATTGGAATTGTGATCCTGATGTTCTTCCTTTTTCAATTCAGCCGTCGCATTATTGAGCACGTTTTCTATTTTTGAGCCTGAGAGGGGCGTTTTTTCTTTAGGGGGATTATCCGTATGATCGGTGCCGACAGGAGTAGGGGTGTCTTCTTCTTTCTCCACCGCTTCCACCGGCTGGTCTTGTGTCTTGCTCACCACCGCTTTAGCGTCAGCGATAGCCTTAAGTTCCGCTTTACTCTTGCGCCCTCTGTGTTTGGGAATATTTGCCAGGAAATCAGCCGCCGCTTTCACATCATCCGTCGACTTTGGCTTTTCTGTTTCCGGATCATCCTGGAAAAGAGCCTGGTCCTCAGGTCCTTTTCCCTTATTTTTCATCACGTCGAAATTTTCTCCTTCCTTTCCTTTTACGGAATAGACACGATCGTCATGTTTGGTGATATGGATACGCCTGCGCCTTATGCCAAGGGGATTTTTTTCACCCTCTACAGCTGCCTGTTGGTCAAGGATCGCATAAGTAATTTGTTCCGGACTATCTCCGGACGTATAATCGGCGCCAATTTTTTTGGCAATATCTTCAAGTTCTGAGATATTTTTTGATAATAACTCGTCTTTACTATACATTAACATTTATGTATAAAAATTCTGTTGAAAAAGCGTTTCACGAATGGAAACACTGTGTTCTGTTGAAATCGAGTGCAAATATAGATAAAATAATCTTCTCTGCCAAATTTTAGATACGTTTTTTTGTGTTCTCCTTTATTTCCAGTACCTTTGCCGGCAAATAAACAAGTGTATGGCAAAAGAGAGACCTTATCTTGATGTACAGAATCTGACGAAACGTTTCGGGGCCAGACTCCTTTTTGAAAATATTTCCTTTTCGATCGCCGAGGGCCAGAAAGTAGGATTGATTGCCCAGAACGGGACGGGGAAGTCTACGCTGATGTCCATGATTACCGGTGAGGAAGGAATAGACAGCGGACAGGTGATCTTCCGCCGTGACCTCAAAGTGGGCTATCTGGAACAGTCACCTAAGTTTGATCCTGACGAGACCGTCCTGGATGCCTGTTTCAACCATCATGGTGATCCTGCCAAGGTGCTGAAGGCCAAGCAGATTCTCAGTCAGTTGAAGATTGATAACATGCAGCAGCCGGTAGGACAACTGAGTGGCGGGCAGCAGAAGCGGGTGGCACTGGCTAATGTCTTGATCATGGAACCGGACCTCTTCCTTCTGGATGAACCTACGAACCATTTGGATCTGGACATGATCGTCTGGCTTGAGGACTTCTTTGAAAAGGGGAACAAAACCTTGCTGATGGTGACTCATGACCGTTATTTCCTTGACCGGGTTTGTAATTCCATCATCGAGTTGGATGACCACCAACTCTATACCTATGGCGGCAACTACAGTTATTATCTGGAAAAGCGCCAGGAGCGGATGGACCAGACACGGGCAGAGATTCAGCATGCGAAGAACTTGTACCGGAAAGAACTCGACTGGATGCGGCGCATGCCACAGGCGCGTGGGCATAAGGCCCGTTATCGTGAAGAGGCTTTCTTCGATTTGCAGCAGGTCGCCAGGAAAAGGATTGAGGACCGGCAGATGCGCCTGAAGGCTTCTCATGTATATATAGGAAGCAAGATCTTCGAATGCCAGTATGTTTCGAAGTCGTGGGGGGCGAAGGTGATCCTCAAGAATTTTTATTATAATTTCTCACGGTTTGAAAAGATGGGAATCGTGGGCGATAACGGGACGGGTAAGTCGACCTTCATCAAAATGCTGTTAGGACTTGTCCCTCCTGACAGTGGACGGTTTGATATTGGCGAGACCGTGCGTTTTGGCTATTTCGCGCAGGAAGGTATGCAGTTTGATGACCAGCAGAAAGTGATCGACGTGATCACTGACATTGCCGACAATATTGATCTGGGAGGCGGCCGTCATCTGACAGCTGCACAGTTCCTGGAGTATTTCCTGTTCTCCCCCCAGGAGCAGCACGATTATGTTTACAAACTTTCGGGAGGGCAGAGGCGTAAACTCTATCTTTGTTCCATCCTGATGAAGAACCCGAATTTCCTGGTACTGGACGAGCCTACGAATGATCTGGATATTCAGACCCTTCAGGTCCTGGAGGAGTATCTTCAGGACTTTCCCGGGTGTGTGATCATTATCAGCCATGACCGGTATTTTATGGATAAGGTGGTGGACCATCTGTTGGTCTTTAAGGGCGATGGTATCATCAAGGATTTTCCGGGGAATTATACCCAGTATCGGGAATGGAGCTCCCTTCAGTCGGAAAAGGATCAGGAGGCGAAGAGAGAGAAGAAAGGAAAAGAGGAACATGAAACTCCGGCCGCACCGAAGGTGAATGATCACCGCTCCAGCACGAAGATGACCTATAAGGAGCAAAGAGAGTTTGAAAGTCTCTCCGTAGAGATCAAAGCGTTGGAAGGGGAGCAGAAACAATTGGAAAAGGACCTCTGCAGCGGACAACTCTCCGTGGAGGATTTGACGGAAAAGAGCAAAAGACTTCCTCAGTTGAAGGAAGAACTGGATAACAAGAGCATGCGGTGGCTGGAACTCAGCGAACTTAAATCATGAAAGGCCGGAAGGACTGCTGTCTGCCGGTGGACAGATGGGAACACGGTCCGGTGCATATCGTCTTCATTCACTGGAGGGTCTGCCGATGAGGGGCGGGACACCATCCTTCTTGGGCAGGGCTTTCTTTTTCTTCTTTTTCCTGATGCCTAACAGATCCCGTATGCCGTTGAAGTCTTTCTTAAGGATAAAACCGATCCCTTGCGTGTTCAGGCTGTTGCGTGTGAAATAACGGTCGTTGGTCTGGTTGTAGATCCGGAGGGCAATGTTCCCGTTCGGAATTAACAGATACCGGATGTCAAAATCCCCGATGAAACTTGTGGTTGCATTCGCTTTGTCCCGATACCCGAACTGGCCGTTGAACTGGAGGCGGTTATTGAACATCCTGCCACTGAGGAGACCTTCATATTCCGCATTGTAAAAGCCCTCGTTACCGGTAGAAATATTTGCTCCGAAATTCCAGTTGGAATTATTGATTACCGAAGAGAGGACCTGGCTCAACTGCTGGCTGATCGTGCCGCTGAGGAGACTCTGCATCGCCAGTGAGGTCTGTTTTTGCTGTTCCGTGCTCTCCACTGCGGCATTGTTGTTCCCTTCGTTATAGAATCGTCCTACCGCCAGGAGGTAAAGCACCTGCTGGTTCATATCCTCTTCGCTGTTGAGAAGGGAATAGACCATCTGTTTCGCTTCACTGTTTAAGGTCGGCAAGTCAAGGGCAAAACTGATCTTGGGCTCTTGCGGAGTACCGGTAATATTCATCAGACAGTTGACGCGGATATTGTTGGAAGAGAAACTCTTGCCGATATTCAAATCAGAGAGGCTTACCCCATTGACCACATAGAGGGCCTGGAGGTTCAAGGCTGACCGGTAAGGGTCGCCATTGAAGGCAATTGTACCGCCCTGCTGAAACTGGAAATCTTTTTTGATGATATTCTGGATGGTGAGTTTGTAGATCCCGTGATCGACGACATAGCTGCCGAACATCTGGAAGTTTCCTTTATTGAAATAATTTGCCCGGATCAGACCGTCCCCGTTCAGGGTAATATAATCCTGTGACTGATTGTCCAGCAGCAGTTTGACAGTCAGGTCCTGGTTTGCATTAATGACAAAGTTGAAATGGAGATCGGTAGGAATATCCGGGTGGGTGCCATTGGAAAAGTCAGGACGATGAACCAGGGATTTCATGTTTAGGGTATCTTTGGAGACATCCTGCCAGTGGATGAAGGATTCATTGTCCACCGCATCGGGGCTGGCGGCATTGTAGACCAGCAAGGAGCCCTTTTCCGGTTTGACGTTCACATCAAAGGTGACCTCTCCATTCTTTCCGTGGATTCCGCAATTGCCGGTGGTATACAGGGTCCCGTAAAAAGTGTTGCTGCCAAACTCATGGGTATCGTAAGCAAGGAGTTTCCGGCCTTGGAGGTTAAGGTCATAGCTCATATCTGTCAGATGCTTGTGATGGATAGCCCCGGACAGGATCCCCTGGTTCCCGTCACGATCATTCAGCGAATCGTCGGGGAACTGTATCTCGTCGGGGATGGCATGGATGCGCAGGTGCTGGAAAGAGTAGTCTACATCAGTAGGGATGATGTGGACTTTGCCATGACCGGTGAGATCTCCTGTCAGGTTGATATTGTCAAAGGTGCCGGCTACGAGCAACTCTCCATTGCCCCATGCGTCGATATGGTTCATGAATGAACCGCAGAGACTCTTGAGAAACTCTAATTTCGTGTTTTCTGCCTTAATGTCAATGCTTAGGCGGTTATGCTCGGGAGAGATATAACCGTTGATGAAGGTGTTTATTCCCGGCCCGTCCTTGGCTATGGAATGGATGTCTATTTGTCCTTTAGCCTGGTCATAATTGACATGAGCGTATAAAGTGCCCATCTCACCTCCCTGGAATCTGAATTTTGATACATTCAGGTCTGATGATATGCTGGGATGTTTGCTGAAGAGGGCGGAGAGGTTGATCTTTCCGGAAGCCTTTCCTGAGAAGTCGACGGTATGGAAATTGATGAGGTTGAGGATATAACTGACATCTATGTCGTTGATGTCCACGAGCAGGGAGTCGTCGGGAGAAGGTGTGGCCGTGCCATCGACGATGAGATGCTGGTCCTGGTGGCCTACGGAGAAATGACCTATATCGAGGTGATTCTTTCGGTAGTAAATATCTCCTGACTGGACTTTCCATATCGAATCACCGACGATGAAGTCGCTGGGCATGATCTCGATATGCGCTGTGTTCTGGCCGGCGAGGTCCTTGTAAAATTGTGTCCGTGAGAGAAGGCGTCCATGGATATGGAGTTTCTGGGAGTGGTTGTCAAAGGAGAAGGCTGTGGAGAGACGATTATGGGCCGCCGAGGCACGGACGTCAAAGCAGTTGCCGTTTTCCGCACATAAGTTGGCTACTGCCTTGAGGGTGTCAGCAGGGGTGGTGAGGTGAACGGATCCCTGGCGGTAGGCCACCCCGTCATACGTGAATCCGGGCAGACTGACATCCAGGTCAGCGGTTTTCCCATAGTTGCTTACCCTTCCTGTAAGGAGAGCCGGAGCATGCAGGTGGAGAGGGATGCCGAACAGTTTCTGGATCATCTCCGTTCCTTTAAGGTTGATGCTGACCGTGAAGTCATTATTGCTCTTCACCGTCTCTTTCTTCAGACCAGGAAAGGTCGGGAGTTTGTCTGCCAGCAGTTGTCTGAGGCTCTGCATGAGGGTAGCATAGTCATAGGTGCCGTTCAGATGGGCCTGCACCTCCGGGGCCGTAATGTCCAGTCTTGAATCCCGCCCCTGTTTCTTGGCTTCAATCTGGATGTTCCTGAAGGTATAGTTCTTTCTGATCCCTGTCCATCTGCTGAGCATGAAAGGGGAGAGGTGGTGAATATTTGCCAGGAGATTATACCTGTGTTGTTTTATGGCATAATTGCCTTTCAGATCGATACTGATATTAGGGTCATTGATCTTTCCCGTTCCGGAAAGGTCGGAATGCAGCAGTTTGCCGTCGATGATGATATTCCGGTAAGGGTATCCGTCATAGTCGAAACGGGAGAGGATACCCTTGGCCACGAGGTCAGGAATTCCCCTCGACGGGAGATGACCGTCTATATCCAGGTCCGCCGTCGTGATCCCGAAATGGCGGTCATTTAAAATGCGCCCTAAGTCGGCTTTGCGGACATTGATCCTGGCCGTAAAGTTCCTCTGGTGCTTGCCTAAGGCCAGGACCGCATCTCCGGCATCACATTTAAGGGCACCTATCGCGGCGATGTTCTGGTCATATCCCCCTATTCTCCCACTGAAATCAAGTGTGCCCAGGCGGGTGATCAATGAGGGGATATGCCATCTTGTCCCTAAATTATCAAGGAGAAACTGGATACCGTCTCTTCTCAGGAACAGATGGCTGATATGAGTCAGCCAGTGGTATTGGTTGTTCCAGTAGCTTAGCACCGCCGAGGCTTGCAGGTTGATGCTCCCCGTTGCCGCCTTGAGAGCCAGCCCGCTGATCTGAAGGCGGGACGAAGTGCCCCTGAACGAGGTGCTCAGGAAGACAGGATTGATGAACCTGTGGAACTGTGGCATCAGGAAGGAGAAATCCGAGAGTGTTATTTCAGACTGCAGGATACTTCCCGTAAACTCCACAGAGGGGATGTCTATCTTCTTCCCGGTCATCGAATAGGTTACCTTTATAGGTCCGAGAGCCAGTGACGTGCCCGGAAGATCCATCCTGAAGTTGTCCAGAATGGCCTCATGACGATTAGCCGTCAGTTTGAACCGCAACTGTTTCAGATCCAGCCCGCTGGCTTCCCGGAAGACCAGTTTCTTCACGTTTAAATCAATGTTGTGGTCCGTGAGATGATTGAGGATGATATGACTGCTCACCTCTGTGAGGTGGAGGTGATGGAGATCGAAGGTGGGGGAAGGAGCGACATCCTTTTGGTCATATTTGATGTCTCCGTGGCGGATAATCAGACTGTTCAGGCGGAGGTCCAGGGGGGGGTGCTTCTGTGAGGGATGGGAAGCCAGGGAGTCGACGACAAACTGATAGTTGGGTCTGGCGTCAGCGGTCTGCTTATAAAGGAGAGCTTTCAGTCCGAAAATCTGTGCTGAGGAGATGATCACTTTGCCCTTGGCGAGGGCCCACAGATCTACTTTCGCCGCCATCCTGGAAGCCGCGAACATGGAGTCACCCTTCTGGTCCAGTACGGATACGTCATCAATGATCAGACGGTTGAAGAATCCTACATCCACCCGTCCTACACTCGCCTGAGTACCGAACTTTTTTTCGATGGCATCAGCTACCCTTGCTCCTAAAAGGTCCTGGACTGCAGGGAGATGGAGAAGGATGATCAGGATGACATAGAGTCCTATAATGGTCCAGATAACCGTATTTATAATATGCTTGAGCCGCTTCAGTTTCTTTCTAATACCTTAATAATTATGTGATGCAAAATTATCAAAAAAAAGTGTGTTTTGAAAATAAATCGCTATAAAAATAACATTTTACGCAAATTCTGTGTATATTTGCAATTAACTATTCGAATATTTAACAGAGCCAAATAATAATGTAGTTATGGTAAATGTAATCAAGTTGCGGAAAGGCTTGAATATTAATCTGAAGGGAAAGGCAACGAAGAAAAGAAGTAAACTATCGCAAGAGGATGGAATATTCGGAGTGGTTCCTGATGATTTTACGGGTGTTATACCAAAGGTAGTCGTCCATGCCGGTGATCAAGTTAAAGCAGGGGACGCATTGTTTGTTAATAAATTTTTCCCGGCTGTAAGATTTCCCTCTCCCGTCAGCGGAACGGTGACGGATATTGTCAGAGGCGAGCGGCGAAAGGTTCTTTGTGTAAAGGTAAAGGCAGATGAAAAACAGGTGTTCAGGGATTTTGGGCGTAAAGAGATTTCCGGTCTGGAAGGTGAAGCGGTGAAGGAATCGCTTCTGGATGCAGGCCTGTTTGGCTTCATTAACCAGTTGCCTTATGCTGTCTCCACGACCCCTGACGTAAAGCCTAAGGCCATTTTTGTGTCGGCGCTCCGGGATATGCCCTTGGCCTGTGATTTCGAGATGGAGTTGCAGGGGAACGAGGACGCTTTCCAGACGGGTCTGACGGCGCTGAGTAAGATGGCGCCTACCCATTTGGGGATTGGTGCCCGTCAGACGGCTCCGGCATTGGTCTCTGCCAGGGACGTGACGGTGACGGTCTTCCAGGGTCCCTGCCCTGCAGGGAATGTAGGTGTTCAGGTGAACCATCTTGATCCGGTCAACAAGGGAGAGGTGGTCTGGACGGTGGATCCTTCTGCCGTGATCTTTTTCGGACGGCTTTTCCTGACCGGAAAAGTAGATCTGACCAGGACCATTGCCGTAGCCGGAAGTGAGGTGAAAGATCCCTCTTACCTGGACGTGCGCATAGGGACTTCCCTGGGGACGATCTTGAAATCCAGACTGAAGAGTTCTGACCATGTCCGTGTGATCAACGGGAACCCGCTTACCGGAAAGCATGCCGGTCCGGAAGATTTTCTGGGCGCTCATGTCAGCGAGGTGACGGTGATCCCCGAGGGGGATACCGCAGATGAGTTCCTGGGGTGGATCCGTCCCAGGACGAGGCAGTTTTCGGTGAGCCATAGTTATTTCTCCTGGCTGTTCGGGCACAAGAAGGCCTATGACCTGGATGCCAGGATCAAGGGTGGTGAGCGTCACATGATTATGAGTGGCGAATATGACCGGGTGTTGCCCATGGACATTTACGGCGGTTATCTGATCAAGGCCATCCTGTCGGGGAATATTGACCGTCAGGAGCAGTTGGGCATCTATGAAGTCAGTCCGGAGGATTTTGCCCTAGCAGAGTTTGTCGACAGTTCCAAGTTGCCGTTACAGAAGATTGTCCGTGACGGTTTGAATCAATTACGTAAAGAAAATGCTTGAAAACAATGAGTCTCAAAAAGTATCTTAATCGAGTAAAACCCTGTTTTGAAGAGGGGGGAAAGTTACACGCCTTTGAAAGTGTTTACGACGGATTTGAAGCTTTCCTGTATGTGCCGAACAAGACCTCGTCCAGTGGAACGAACATACATGACTCCATTGATTCCAAGCGGATCATGATCCTCGTGGTCATCGCTTTGATGCCTGCCTTGTTGTTTGGGATGTATAATGTAGGCTATCAGAATTATATGCTGGCAGCCAGCCATCTTGGTCATCTGGCCCGTCCGGGTTTCTGGGCACTGTTCGGTTATGGCTTCCTGGCGGTACTGCCGAAGATCCTGGTCAGTTATATTGTAGGTCTGGGGATAGAGTTTGCGTGGGCTCAGTGGAAGCATGAGGAGATACAGGAAGGCTACCTGGTCACCGGCATTCTCCTTCCGATGATCCTCCCGGTCAGTTGTCCTCTGTGGATACTGGCTGTGGCAGTCGCCTTTGCGGTGATCTTTGCCAAGGAAATCTTCGGCGGTACGGGGATGAACATCTTCAATGTCGCTTTGGTTGCCCGTGCCTTCATGTTCTTTTCTTATCCCTCGAAGATGAGCGGCGCCAGCGTATGGATCGCCACGGACAAGATCTGCGGACTGGGCTTTACGCTGCCTGACGGCATCACTGCGGCTACGCCTTTAGGACAGATCAGCCAGAATGTTACCGTTCCTTACAGTTTATGGGATATGTTCAATGGTCTTATCCCCGGTTCTATTGGTGAGACGAGCGTGATAGCCATTGCCCTGGGAGCCTTGATGCTCCTGGTCACCGGCATAGCCAGTTGGAAGACCATGCTGAGTGTGTTTGTCGGCGGCGGGGTGACGGCAGCTCTTTTCAGTGCTACCGGATCAACGCCCATTCCATGGTATGAGCAACTTTGCCTGGGTGGTTTTGCCTTTGGTGCCGTCTTCATGGCTACTGATCCTGTCACCTCTGCCCGGACAGAAACCGGCAAGTATATCTACGGACTGCTCATCGGTATCCTCGCGATAGTGATCAGGGTCAAGAACCCGGGGTATGCCGAGGGGATGATGCTGGCCATTCTTGTGATGAATATGTTTGCGCCGTTGATTGACCACTGTGTCGTACAGTACAATATCTCCAAGAGGATGAAACGTGTAACCTCCAAAAACGAAAGATGATGTCAGAAAGAAAGAAAAAAAGTCTGGATACAAATTCGAATACTTATACCATTATTTATGCGAGTATCCTGGTCATCGTGGTAGCCTTTATGCTGGCGTTTGTCTTCAGGGCTCTTGCACCGCGCCAGAATGCAAACGTAGCCCTGGACCAGAAGAAGTGTGTGCTGGCTGCCCTGAATATCCGGGACCTCACGGACCAGCAGGCCGCAGCCACCTATGACCGGGTCGTGAAAACTGATGAGATCCTCAATGAAGCGGGTAAGGTGGTGAATCCCGGCTCTCCCGGTGCCGATCAGGCAGGGTTCAAACTGAACAGTGCTGATTACAAGGCGGGCAGGCTGGCTCTTTATGTCTGTCAGGTCAACGGGGAGCGGAAGTATGTGATCCCCGTTTACGGCATGGGGCTGTGGGGACCCATCTGGGGCTATATAGCTATCAATGCAGACAAGTCTACCGTTTTCGGGGCTTACTTTGATCATGAGAGTGAGACGGCCGGACTGGGTGCCGAGATTAAGGACAATGCCCAGTGGCAGGAGCAGTTCCGTCAGAAGAAGATTTTCAAACAGGGGAGCAGTGATATAGCGCTGTCCGTGGTGAAGAAAGTCGATGTTACCGATCCTTCTACCCAGTGTGATGCCGTGACCGGTGCTACCCTGACTTCCAAGGGGGTCAGCGCAATGCTGCATGAAGGTTTGGGAAAATACAAAGCATTTTTAATCCAGAAATAGAAGGAGAGGAGAATAGATATGAATAATTTGTTTTCAAAGGAGAACACACAGGCCTTCACCCGTCCGCTGAATGCGGATAACCCCATTATGGTACAGGTGCTGGGCATTTGCTCTTCTCTTGCCGTCACGTCACAGTTGAAGCCGGCAATCGTCATGGGCCTTGCCGTCACGGTGATCACGGCCTTTTCCAATGTCATTATCTCATTGATACGCAAATCCATCCCGAACCGTATCCGCATTATCGTCCAGTTGGTGGTCGTGGCTGCCCTGGTTACGGTGGTGAGCCAGATGCTGAAGGCTTTTGCCTATGATGTAAGTGTACAGCTCTCGGTATATGTGGGACTGATCATTACCAACTGTATCCTGATGGGGCGGTTAGAGGCGTTTGCGATGCATAACCGTCCTTGGCCGAGTTTTCTGGATGGACTCGGCAATGGACTGGGATATGCCTGGATATTAGTCGTTGTGGGTGCTGTACGGGAATTCCTGGGACGCGGGTCCCTTTTCGGTTTCCAGATTCTCACCCCCAGTACTTCCGGTGACGGCTATCTCAATAATGGGATGATGACGATGCCGGCGATGGCCCTGATCCTTCTGGGCTGTATCATCTGGGTGCATCGTGCTCTTTTTGACAGTGAAGATAAAAAATGACAGTTTAGAAAATTATGGAACATCTGTTTGGCTTATTCTTTAGATCGATCTTTGTCGATAACATGATCTTTGCCTACTTCTTGGGCATGTGCTCTTTTCTGGCCGTATCCAAGAATGTAAAGACCTCACTGGGGCTGGGACTGGCGGTGACCTTCGTGCTGCTGGTTACCGTTCCTGTCAACTACCTGTTGCAGGTTTATGTCCTCGGTCCTGACTGTCTGGTGAAGGGTGTCGACCTGAGTTATCTGAGTTTTATCTTGTTCATTGCCATCATCGCGGGCATTACCCAGTTGGTTGAGATGGTTGTGGAACGTTATAGTCCTGCCCTGTATTCTGCGTTAGGTATCTTCCTGCCGTTGATCGCAGTCAACTGCGCCATTATGGGAGCATCCTTGTTCATGCAGCAGCGCATCAACCTGGATCCCGCTAACCCGCAGTTTATCGGAAGCGTGTGGGACAGCATCGTCTATGCCCTGGGCAGCGGACTGGGCTGGACGCTTTCTATCGTGTCCATGGGTGCCATCCGGGAGAAGATGGAATACTGTGATGTACCTAAGCCTTTACAGGGATTGGGCATCACGTTTATCACCGTGGGACTTATGGCAATGGCCATGATGTGTTTTTCAGGACTTAAATTTTAAAAGGGGAGTTTGATATACATGGGACAGTTTATTAGCGTGAGCATCATCGTATTTCTCATTGCGATTCTTTTATTGGTTGTGATCTTGCTGATAGCCAAGAAGTATCTTTCACCGAGTGGCAACGTGACCATAACGATCAATTCGGACAAGACACTGACCGTGGCGCAGGGAGATTCACTGATGTCCACCCTGAACCAGAAGGGAATCTTCCTGCCGTCGGCATGTGGCGGGAAGGCAAGTTGCGGACAGTGCAAGGTGCAGGTCCTGGCAGGGGGAGGGGAGATCCTGGAATCAGAGATCCCTCATTTTACCCGCAGGCAGGTCAGGGAGCATTGGCGGTTAGGGTGCCAGACGAAAGTCAAGGGCAACCTGTCCATCCTCATTCCCCAGAGCATTCTCGGGGTCAAGTCATACGACTGTACAGTGATCTCGAATCAGAATGTCAGCAGTTTTATCAAGGAGCTGAAGGTAGCCCTTCCGAAGGGACAGCATATCGACTTTATGCCAGGTTCATATATACAGATCTATATCCCGGCGTATGAAACGATCGACTATGACAAGGATTTTGACAAGGAGGCGATCGGTCCCGAGTATCTTCCGGTATGGAAGAAATTCAACATCCTGTCGATCAAGGCGCATAATCCGGAGCCGACGGTCCGCGCCTACTCCATGGCCAACTATCCGGATGAGGGGGACATCATCATGCTGACGGTCCGTATAGCCTCTACTCCGTTCAAGCCACGTCCTCAGGTGGGCTTTCAGGATGTTCCCACGGGTATCGGGTCCTCTTACATTTTTGCTCTCCGCCCCGGAGACCATGTGAAGATGAGCGGTCCTTTTGGGGATTTTCATCCGAGGATTCATTCTGAGAAAGAGATGATCTGGGTCGGGGGAGGAGCCGGCATGGCACCATTGCGTGCACAGATCATGTATATGACCAAGACGCTGCACTGTCGTAACCGCGAGATGCATTTCTTCTATGGTGCCCGTTCACTCAGCGAGGCCTTTTTCCTTGAAGATTTCTGGAACCTGGAAAAGGAATATTCCAATTTCCATTTTCATCTGGCCCTGGATCGTCCCGACCCGAAGGCGGATGCTGCCGGCGTGAAGTACACTGCCGGTTTTGTGCATCAGGTCATGTATAATACTTATTTGAAGAATCATGAGGCCCCTGAGGATATTGAGTATTATTTATGTGGGCCCGGACCGATGACCAAGTCCGTACAGAAATTGCTCTACGACCTTGGTGTCGACGAGGGGGATATAATGTTTGATGATTTCTCCTGATCTTTCCCTTTTCCCGTTCCGTTCTTCACGGATCGTGGGAGATCAGCTATACCACCATTAAGAGGCAGGGGCCCGGTGAATCACCGGGCCCCTGCCTCTTAATGGATAGTGTGTGACCAGTCCTTTCGGGGGGGGCAGTCACCGTGACATCATCCCCTCGTGATCGTCTTGAGAGGACTCTATTTTCCGGGTTTGCGCCCTTGCTCCTGTACTTTCCCGTCAGCCTCCAGTTTTTTCTTGAGGAAGACACCGGTGATGCTGTCGCCGCAGGCAGCGACTTCCTCCGGTGTTCCCGCGATAACGAGGTTGCCGCCGTTATTACCTCCGTCAGGGCCAAGGTCTATGACGTGATCAGCGCATTTGATGACATCCAGGTTATGCTCGATCACGATGACGGTATGTCCTCGGGAAAGTAAGGCATCAAAGGCCGAAAGGAGGCGCTTAATATCGTGGAAATGCAATCCGGTCGTCGGTTCATCAAAGATGAAAAGGGTCGGCTCCGCCTGCTCCTGACTGATAAAATAAGCCAGTTTTACACGTTGGTTCTCCCCGCCTGAAAGCGTAGAGGAGTTCTGTCCGAGTTTGATGTATCCCAGTCCCACCTCCTCAAGAGGTTTCAAGCGGTCAGTGATGGCCTTTTCCTTGTACTTCCCGAAAAAGTCGATCGCTTCACTTACCGTCATGTTAAGGACATCGTTGATGTTCTTCTCATGAAACCTGACCTCAAGGACATCATGCTTGAAGCGCTGTCCGTGGCAGGCCTCACATTCGAGCGTCAGGTCAGCCATGAACTGCATTTCCACGGTGATGACGCCTGCGCCCTTGCAGACCTCACAGCGTCCTCCGTCCGTGTTGAAACTGAAATATTGAGAGGTGAATCCCATCTGTCTGGCCAGGGGCTGCTCTGCGAACAGTTCCCTGATGGCATCATACGCCTTGACGTAGGTGGCAGGATTACTCCTTGTACTTTTCCCTATCGGATTCTGATCCACGAATTCCACATGCTTGATCATTTGCCAGTCCCCTTCCATGGACAGGTATTCCCCCGGCACATCACATACCTCATCGAGGTGACGTTTCATTGCGGGATAGAGGATTCCCTTTACGAGAGAGCTCTTCCCGGACCCGGACACGCCGGTGACGACCGTCAGCACATTCAGCGGGAACCGGACATCGATGCCCCTCAGGTTGTTCATCCTGCAACCTTTCAGCAGGATACTTCTGTTCCAGTTTCTCCTGGAGGCAGGTACAGGGATGGTCTCCGTGCCGGTCAGGTACTTTATCGTGTAACTCCGGGGGTACCGTGCCAGCAGTTCCTGACATTTCCCGGGGTCTCCCTGTGCCTCGTTGATAGCGTCCATCCTGCCCTGGAAGACCACCTCTCCCCCCAGGCGGCCGGCATCCGGACCGATGTCGATCAGCTCATCTGCTGACCGGATGATCTCTTCATCATGCTCGACGACGATGACCGTGTTCCCTATGTCTTGCAACTCTTTCAGGACGTGGATCAACCGGTCTGTGTCCCGTGGGTGGAGGCCAATGCTGGGCTCGTCCAGGATGTACAGGCTGCCAACCAGCGAACTGCCCAGGGAGGTCGTCAGGTTGATGCGCTGGCTCTCCCCGCCGGACAAGGTGTTGGAGCGGCGGTTCAGGGTAAGGTACCCGAGGCCTACCTCCACCAGGAACTGGAGTCTGTTCCGGATCTCCACGAGGAGCCGTTTGGCTATTTTTGCATCATCAGGGTCTAATGCCAGATGGTCAAACCAGTCTTTCAAGTCCCATATAGACATCTCCACCAGGTCAGTGATGCTCCTGCCGCCGATCTTCACGTAGGAAGCTTCCTTCTTCAACCGTGTCCCATGGCAAGTCGGGCAGACCGTCTTTCCACGGTATCGGCTCATCATCACGCGGTACTGGATCTTGTACTGGTTCTCCTTGACCATCTGGAAAAAGGAGTCTATACATATCCGGTCGTGGATATTTACCTTCTTTTCCGAAGGCAGTCCGTGCCAGAGCATATCCTTTTCCTTCTGAGACAACTGATAGTAAGGTTTGAATACAGGGAAATGATCCTTTTCCCCACGGCGTATGAATTCTTTTTGCCAGACGTTCATCTTGTCCCCATGCCAGCATTGCACACAGCCATCATACACACTCAGGGTAGAGTTGGGAATGACAAGCCGTTCGTCAATACCCAGCACGCTCCCAAAACCTTCACAGGTGGGACAGGCCCCCAGCGGAGAATTGAAGGAGAAGAGATTCTCGGTCGGTTCTTCAAACTGGATCCCGTCAGCTTCGAAGCGTGTGGAGAATTTGAAGATTTGCTGTGACGGCAGGATCATGACCTGCATGTATCCATCACCCTCATAGAAGGCGGTCTCTGCAGAATCCGTGAGCCTGCTGATGGCGTCCTTCTCCTTGGATACGGACATCCGGTCAATGACCAGGTAGATTTCCTGAGGTTTCAGCACCTCTTTGGCATGGGTCTCGAGAAAGTCATCTATCCGGATGAAATCACCCTTGGTAAAGATGCGGGAATAACCCTCCTGGACGTACATCTCCAGTTGCTTCTGGGTGGTCCGCCCCTTGACGATATGCAAGGGAGACATAATGACAAACCGTGTACCCTCACCAAACTGTTCCATCTGCCGGATGACATCTTCGGCAGTATGCTTTTTCACTTCCTGTCCGCTGACCGGCGAGTAAGTCCTGCCGATCCGGGCATAAAGCAGTCTCAGGTATTCGTATATTTCCGTAGAGGTGCCGACGGTACTTCTGGGGTTCCGGGCGATGACCTTCTGTTCGATGGCAATGGCCGGAGGAAGTCCCTTGATAAAGTCGCATTCCGGCTTTCTCATCCTGCCCAGAAACTGGCGTGCATAGCTGGAGAGGCTCTCCACATAGCGACGCTGGCCCTCAGCATAGAGCGTGTCAAAGGCAAGGGAGGATTTTCCCGAACCGGAAACTCCGGCGATGACAATAAACTGATCACGGGGAATCTTCAGACTGATGTTTTTCAGATTGTTGACCCTGGCTCCCTTGATCTCTATATATTTTTCTTCTGACATATCTTTTCCTTCTGGTCAATGAAACAGGATGACATCATCCTGTACTGCCGGAATCCTGGTCCAGCGGATTCCTCTGTTATTCATGATGGTAAGGTTCCCCCTTGATGATCGTGCAGGCCCGGTACAACTGCTCGGTGAAAATCAGTCTGACCATCTGGTGGGAGAAGGTCATTCTGGAAAGGGAGATCAGTTCATCAGCCCTGTGATAAATATCCTTGGAGAAACCATAAGGGCCGCCGATGACGAAAACGAGGCGGCGGGCCGTGTTCATCTTCTTCTGCAGCCATCTGGCATATTCGATGCTCCGGTATTCCGTCCCGTGTTCATCCAGCAGGACGACCGTGTCTGATTCCTGCAGCTGTCTGAGGATAAGTTCTCCTTCACGGGCCTTCTGCTGTTCCTCCGAGAGATGTTTCGTGTCCTTGATCTCCGGGATGATCAGGATGTCAAAGGGCAGATAGTGACCTATCCGTTCCTTGTAGTCCTGGATGCCGGCGATGAAATGCTTGTCCGTGGTCTTTCCGACGACGATCAACTCCGTTTTCATTCCCCGTGTGCTGATCCTTGTCCCCCGGCAGATCCCTGTGTTTCCTCCTTATGGAGGTGATAACAGTCCTTCCTCTCAGGGTTCATCGGGAACCATCCCTTTTCCACCCTCTTCTTCTGGTTGAAAAGTTCTCCGATAGACCATAGGAGAGTGGCACCGAGCACTCCGAGAAGGGAGGAGAAGACCACCTGCCTTACGAGGACAGAGGCGCATATACAGAGGATGCCGACAACCAGGAAAAGGATCCAGGGACGCGTCCCCCAATAATATTCAGTCTTGATGACGACGGGGTGAAAAATGCCGATGATAAGGAATGTCGACAGGGCAATGATAATACCTGTAAAATACATCTTATTTTTAATCGTTTGGTTTCTTGTCTTGCAAATTTAAGAAAAATAATCCGATAAATGTATTTTGCAATAGAATTTAATCACTTAAAAAGTTACTTAGGATAAATATTATTATTATCTTTGCGTAGAAAAGAAAACGTATTATAAAATCTTGAATATTATGTCAAATAATGCAGAATTGATCGCTCAGTGCGAAAAAAGAGCAAAGAAATGGTTATCTCCTGATTTTGATGAAAAGACCCGTAAAGAGGTTCAGGCTAAACTCGATGCCAAGGATAAGACGGATCTGGTAGAGAGTTTTTATAAGGATCTGGAATTCGGCACGGGAGGACTCCGTGGCATCATGGGGGCCGGTACGAACCGGATGAATATCTATACAGTAGGAATGGCAACACAGGGATTTGCCAACTACCTGAAGAAGTGTTTTACGGACAAGAAGCAGATCTCTGCTGTCGTCTGCTTTGATTGCCGTAACCACAGTGATCTGTTTTCCCGGACGGTGGCTGATATTTTCTCCGCCAACGGCATTAAGGTCTATTTGTTCAAGGAGATGAGGCCTACTCCTGAGTGTTCTTTTGCCATCCGTTATTTCAAGGCCCAGGCAGGTGTCAACATCACGGCCAGCCATAATCCCAAGGAGTACAATGGCTACAAGGCTTATTGGGAAGATGGAGCTCAGGTACTGACTCCTCATGATACCGGTATTATAGAAGAGGTCAATAAGGTCAGCGTCGAGGATGTGAAGTTCAAGGGTAACAACGATCTGATCCAGATGATCGGAGAGGATGTAGACAAGCCCTATCTGGAGAAGATCAAGGCGCTTTCCATTGATCCTGAGGTCATCAAGAAGCAGCACGACCTGAAGATCGTCTATACGCCTCTTCATGGAACGGGCATGACGATGATTCCACGGTCCCTGGAGTTCTGGGGCTTTGACAATATCCATTGTGTGAAGGAGCAGATGGTCAAGGATGGTAATTTCCCCACCGTTGTCCGTCCTAACCCGGAGTTTGCCGAGGCGCTGACCCTGGGGCTGCGTGACGCAAAGGCACTGGATGCAGACATCCTGATGGCCAGTGACCCGGATGCCGACCGTGTAGGTATGGCCTGCAAGAATGACAAGGGCGAGTGGGTGCTGATCAACGGCAATCAGACTACCCTGATCTTCCTGTGGTACATCATCACGAACCGCAAGGCTAAAGGACTGATGAAGCCGACCGATTTCATTGTCAAGACGATCGTGACTACAGAGGTCATCCGCAAGATCGCCGAGAAGAACCATATAGAGATGCGTGATGTCTATACCGGTTTTAAATGGATCGCCCGTGAGATCCGCAATTCGGAAGGTATGCAGCACTATATCGGGGGCGGCGAGGAAAGTTACGGTTTCCTGGCTGAAGATTTTGTCCGTGACAAGGATGCAGTAAGCGCCTGCTCACTGCTGGCAGAGATCTGTGCTTATGCCAAGGACAAGGGTGAGTCGCTCTATGACATCTTGATGGACATCTATATGGAGTATGGCTTCTCAAAGGAATTTACCGTTAATGTGGAGCGTCCGGGGAAAGCCGGAGCTGATGAGATCAAACAGATGATGACCGATTTCCGCAATAATCCTCCGAAGGAACTGGGGGGCTCGAAGGTGGTCATGGTCAAGGACTATCAGTCTCTGCTGGCCACCCGTGAGGACGGGACTCAGACGCATGTCTGCATGCCGGCTACCAGCAACGTGCTCCAGTGGTTTTGTGATGATGAGACCCGTGTGAGTGTCCGTCCTTCCGGTACGGAGCCCAAGATCAAGTTCTATATTGAAGTGAAGGGCGTTATGCATTCTCCCAAGGACTATAAGGCTCTGGACAGAGAAGGGATGCAGAAGATCGAGGCGATCAAGAAGAGCCTGAATCTGAAATAAGGTTCTCATGCACTTGTTTCCGGTTTGCTGCTGACATGGTCTGCAAAGGGTAATCAATAGACTGTTAAAAAAATCTTTAGGAAAAGTTTGGCAGGATAAAAACTTTATTGTACCTTTGCAGACGCATTCGAGAAACGATGCCTGGCAAATCGGAAACGAGCCTTTGGAAGGATGGGTGAGTGGCTGAAACCAGCAGTTTGCTAAACTGCCGTGCGGGTTTCCGTACCGGGGGTTCGAATCCCCCTCCTTCCGCTTTGAGGCGGGGCAAGTTTTGAAAATGCTTCTAACGGTCGGTTCATCTAATGGTTAGGATACAAGATTCTCAATCTTGGCATATGAGTTCAATTCTCGTACCGACTACTCAATAAACCTTGCAAGTTACTATTAATTAAGTACTTGCAAGGTTTATTCGTCTTAGCTTAGGAAACATTTAGGAAACAAAAGAATCGGTATTGTATGAAAGTTTTGATGACAGTGTCAAATTGGACCAGTCTATTTTAATCTTACTTTTCCGAATAAAGCACTGTCGGATATTTTTGCTTCAGGTGCGAATTGTCTACATAATGCTTCGACAATAATTCTTTGACTTTCAGAAACTTCAGGACTCAATGTTATCTCTATCTTGTTAAGGATATCATTTTTAAGTCTCATATCATAAAAAGAAAAATTCAATGCTTTGTTGCTCTTATAAGCATTATATACTATGTTGACCATTAAATTAGGATTATTGACGTAATAGAGAGGATTGCAGGGCATTATATTTATAATAAACCTGCTTTCTTTTTGAAAAGCCCATTTCGTATTTTTGTATTTACCAATTTCACCAAAGTTGATAATGGCATCTATTTTCTTCTTTTCTTTCAGTTGAAATTGAGCCACATTATCTGTATATTTATGAATATCAGGTACATACTCTACTTTTTTAAGAAATGATGTTCGGTTGTTGGTACCTAAAGGCATGATAAAATAATCTTGATTTTCTATATCTTTTTGAGGTATTAATGAGAGTGAACCTATAATTGGAACCTTATCCCTAAATTTAAAATTGCATATGTCATAGGTTTGAAACATATCTTCATCCAGACAGATACGTACACCATTTTCAATTCCAGCATACATTCTCCATAAAGGAATACTCTCCTCTGCATCTTCTGTCCAACAGGAAACAAATATATATTGTCCCAAATTTAATCCATTTGATTTTACATTTTCTTCTAAATCATCAACTTTATCTAAACGATTAAATCGTAATGTTCTATGTTTTAAAATCAAAGCAAGTGTTTTAAGATTAGTGTAGTGATATAATTTCATGTCTTTTTGTATTATATGTGAGGATTTCTTGATAGTCTGCTTCTCTTGTTTAATCTATATTATTCATCACATCCAGCAGATTTTGATAACTGGTTACGTCATGATAACGCACCTGACCGACGGGATTATAATTGAAGAGGTGTTTTGCGCACGTAATCTTAGCCGTTTCAATCGGTCGGAGTTGCATCGAGACCAAACTCCCCTTGGTTTCTGCAATGAAGAAGATATGTTTAACGGAGCCCTTCTTGAATGCGATGGCCCAGTCCGGGGCATAATTACCAACGGGAGTTGGAATTTGGAATGAGCGGGGTAAACGAGCATATACCTCGACATTTCCGGCACCATCCAAATCTTTAGCAAACTGTTCTTCGCCTTCTGAATCCGTAAACACATAATCGAGGATATTCTTTTGAGACAGATACGCCTTATCTACTCGCTCAGAAGTTTTCTCTTGCGTAAAAATATCAAGGTCGTAGGTGTTTTCTGTTCTATTGTAAGAAATATGATCAATAATCATCGTTGCCTTTTGTTCCCGGATGATTTTAATGACATTTCGAATAAACTCCTCTGGATTGTTTTTAAAAAGTAATTGTTTTGCAGGAAGAATACCTTTTAATATTTGCACTACAGTATGTCGGGTAAGCGTTGCACCTTGTGCAATTTCGCCCACCAAATCATATTTTACGGTTGAAGTGCTCACTTTTGTAAGTATATGGGTATCGGAAGCGACATGACTATTGAAATCAATATCATCTGCATCTTGTATACCGGTTTTTACAATATATTTGAGTTGAGTTACGTTCAAATTAAAATCGATGGCCTGAATAACCTTTGCTATTAATTCTTCACTGTCATAGTGGACGGTATAGACATAACGATGGTTGATTTCATTCCACAGCTGTTTAAAAGCTTCTTTTTCTGCATTTGCGTTTAATCGACTGTTTACAGCTTCTGCAGTTTGATTGGCATCCTCAAACATCCCTTCTAATAGTGAAGGATTGTAAATACTCTGGATGAGCGTATGAATTCCTTGCTCCATAGGTTGTAGCTTCTTGCCAAACGGAGCTAGTGTACCTCCATTCAGGTCTTTATAATATGAAGACTTAATCTGTCCCTGGTCATTGATGTAGTCGTTTTCAAACAAATATGATACAATACTGTCTGCTTCGGGTTCAGTAATGAGATGTTTCTGACCATTGATCATCACAGGGAGTCCATTGAAATAGTCAGCTGTTGCATTTGTGGGCCGTTCTCGTAAAGCCTCATGTGTTTCTTTCTGTAAGGCATTTACAAAGGTACTATAACTCTCGTTGGCGATGACGGTCAATTTGTTGATGTCGTGTACCGCATCCCCTAGACGTTCATAGTCCATACGGTTGCCGTTTTGATCTACACAAATCCGGAGACCACGTCCTACCTCCTGGCGTTTTGCCGTTTCCGAATTGGCATGGCGTAGCGTACAAATTTGAAACACGTTCGGATTATCCCATCCTTCACGCAGAGCTGAGTGTGAGAAAATGAAACGCGTTGGTTCTTCGAAGCTCAACAGGCGTTCCTTATTCTTCAAAATCAAATCATACGCAGAAATGTCATTCGAGTCCGTTTCTCCGCGTTTCACCACGCTGTTGACCACGTGTCCTTTTTTATCAATGGAGAAATATCCTTTGTGAACTTCCGCAACCTGAAATCGAAGAAGGTATTTCTGGTATTTTGCATCAAACAGTGACAAGTTTTCAGATAGATAGTGCTGATATTCTTCCTCAAACATCTTCCAGAGATAACCGTGAACAAGATTGCCCGCATCATCATAGTTTTCGTAGTGATCCACTTCGTCAATAAAAAACAGGGAAAGTGTCTTGATACCCAATTGGAATAAAGTCCGTTCTTTCTCAAAATGACTTTTGATAGTTTCCCTGATCTGAACTCTCTGAATGTCTTTCTCACTGACATCACCCATTACTTCACTCTTTTTGAGACTATCACCGTTCATAAAACTGACTTTGTTGGTTAGTGGGTTGATGTCGGTAATTTCAAAACCATCATATACGTGGAGGTGGGAAGCATCATAGAGTTTATCTCCGACCTCAAACTTTAATGTTTCGCGTCGCGTCATATTCTGTCTCTTTACCTCTATTTCCAGTTTCACCTTTGGGGCATGGTTCCTTGACAGTATGATACTGTCAAAATAGATATAACCATTTGTGCCGAGTAAGTTCATCAAGGTAATTCCCTTCACCTGAATCTTCTTTACCAGTTTCTTCCGGTAAGCATCGAGGGCGTCCAGGGCATAAATACAATTATGATGGGTCTTGTGTGTAGCTGAATAGTTCATCATAAAGAGCGGCATGAAATGCTTCAAGGCCCTCATCGTAGCAGCACCTTCCATTTTCTGAGGCTCGTCCATGATGATAATCGGATGGTTGGCTGCGATCACATCAATCGGACGCCGACTTTGGAAATCGTCACGTTTGGTATAAATAATACGTGCCTCCTTATTTCGTGCCCCCTCCTTAAATGAAGTGTTGAAGGCCTGTACATTGATGATCATTACATGGATACCATCATCACTGGAAAAACTGTCGATTTCATTTAAATTGCTACTATTGTAAATGAAGTACCGGGCTTTCTTGCCATACTGTTCCATAAAATGATCTTCCAGCATGTTAAAACTTTTGTTGACCCCTTCCCGAATAGCAATGCTGGGTACCACCACGATAAATTTGCTCCAGCCATAGCGCTTGTTCAACTCGAACATCGTCTTGATATAGACGTAAGTTTTGCCTGTACCTGTTTCCATTTCAATATCAAGGGACACACGGCCTAAACCATCTTGTTTAATCAACTTAGAACTTTGCGGGATCTCACTTTGGACTTGAATTCTCTGGATATTGTCTAAAAGTTGTTGATCATTTAGTTCAACTTCTTGGTTTCGGTAACCGGTATATTCCTCTTCATATACAATTCGGTTATCTGTGTTGCCCAAGTCCCGACGGTAAATATCGGATGTTTTCGACGGCTGACCGGAAAATACATCCACCGTATTATTCACGGCGTCTGTCTGGTATTGTTGTATCTTAAATTTAAACTTCATGTTTCTATTTTTGGTTTTGACGAAGGAAAGAATCCCATAAGAAATTTACAAGTGTAACACTACTACCGACTGCAAGTTTTGCATGTCGTTCTTGCAATCCTTTATAGGAATTGCTTCTCCCATGACCTGTACCATAAGCATTTCGGATATTTGCCAAACAGTTAACAATAGTTTTTAAGGCTGCTAACAGAGTTTTCATTGAAGTCGATTCGGGAATATTGTCGGGAATATCTTTAGGCATAATTTTTAATTTAGAAGTTGTTTCGTTCATAAGATGGTTGATATCCCAATTCTTATCAAGATTAATACCATAATTCTCTAATATGGTCTTGCAACAACTTTCAATTAATTCCTTTGCTTTGCCAATTGCCTCTGTCGGATTTTCTTTTTGCATCTTACACATCAAATTAATTTCAGATGTTAAGTATTCACTTGAGAAAATTCCTTTTAAGTTTTTAGTAGATTCTGGCAATACTGGTGTTTCTTTATTAATTCTATTAAGTATTTCCTTGCACTTTTTATAAAGAGTGGTCTGATAATTTTGACCATGGATTTCTTCATCATATTCAGGTTGGAGTTCATAATATTCCATGAGTTCATTAAAAAGTTTGATAATCTCATCTTCAGTTCCATCATCTATAAATAGTTCAAGTGATTTTCCTTTAGAAAGGTTATAATGATCACAGAGGGCAACATTCACAACTCTTTTTGTAAATTCATTAAATGAAGGTGTTGTGAAATTTAATACATATCCCCCCCGATTAAATAATCTAAGAAAGATAGAAATCTCAGTTTCTTTTAATCTTAAAAGGGTCTTATCATGCCATCCAAATATATCTTTTCCTGAAATCTGACCTTTACAAAATAATCGGTATTTGTCGTTTTTTAGTAGTTCATTGATCTTGTAGTAAAATGCTAACCAATTTGCTTCGTCCTTACGAACATCAGGATGAAAAATCTCACAAAGGAAATCTAAAAAATCCTCGTCTGGACCATTTTTCAAAGGGAAGCGCTCATCTGTAAATAGCCAGTTTTTTGGGTAGTCGTTATTTGTAATAGTATGAGCATATATTTCTTCTTCCGCATTTTTAAATTGAGGATCCTTGGAGGGGAATTCTTTTAATGGATAAAGTCTATTTAAGAAATCAACAGAAGTGAGTTTACCCCAAAAATTATAACTATAATGGTCGGGTTTAAAATCTATCGGTTCCCAGAATGTGGGTATTTCTTCTTCAAATCCAGAAGTTAAAATTTCGAAGATATTCTTTCTCGTTATTTTTGTAATTCTGTTCATATCAAATGACTTTCTTATCTAAAAATGACCGTATGATTGTTATTTTGTCAGAGTATTTTACGAATGGTATCTTTGCTATATTCCTCAAATATCTGCTCAAAGTTATCTGCTACATTATCCGTTGCCAGAGAATGATCACGCATGATGAAATAATATGGATGTATCTTAGCAATTTCCTTGATGGTTTTTTCATCCACATTTTCGTCAAAACAAGCTAAGAGATAACCATCTTCTACATTCCATACACTCTTGCCAGCTATTTCGTTCTTTTCTATTTTCGCTGATAATTCGATACCAAGTTCAATCATCACCTGGAATAGTAAGTCCTCGTCTGTTCGGTCATTTTTGATATTGTCGTCAAAAAGTGTATCTGTCGAGGTTTCTGCAGGAGTATAGTAAACTGGTTGCATATTAGAACTATCGAGCTTCAGTACGCGGAAACCAATATCCAAAGAATCTTTTTTGTCTTCAAATAAATCCGGTTGTTTTTGCTCTTCCACAATCTTCTGGCCGGCACGACGAATACGTTCCTTTCCGATTTCGCAGATGTTTTTGTAACCAGCTTTATAAGCTTCACTTTTCTCGTCTGTTGGCTCGGGCAATTGTACCATAATAAACTTGCGGTGTCCTCCATCTTCAGCATTCAGTTGCATCACGGTATGGGCTGTTGTGGCAGAACCGGAAAAGAAATCAAGAATAATAGAATCCTTTTGACTATACAATTCAACACATCGCTTTATCAGTCCAACAGGTTTAGGATAATCAAAATATTTTTTCCCATCGAAAAGTTGAGCCAACTTTTGTGTTGCTTCTTGAGAATGACCAACTTCTGAATATTTCCAAATGGTCATAGGGGTAATACCTGTTTTACGTAATTCTGAGAGGAAGCGCTTCATTGACGGGACATTATCCCCATTAGAGCCAAACCAAATACGATTGTCTTGAAGTCTTTCCTGGAAAGCTGTTTGCGATAGACGCCAACTCCGTCCAGCAGGAGGTACTACCACACGCCCTGAAGGGGTAGTTATAGGAAAGATATTTGACTGTATTGCAGGTCCAACAGATAAATTGTCCGCTTTCCACACTCCACGTGGGTCCTTGTCAGGATTGGAATATCTTTCATTTGTCTCATCTGTTCGTGGTATCCCATTACAGACAGCTAATTCGATATTTTTTGCGTAACATAAAATATAATCATGAGAAGTGGAAAAATGTTTCATCAGATTGATAGGCGCGTATGCTCTTTCCCAAACCACTTGAGCTATAAAATTACTCTCCCCAAACACTTCATCACAGATGTTCTTAAGATTTTTCTGTTCATGATCATCAATCGAAATGAAAATCACGCCATCTTTAGTCATTAAGTCTTTTGCCACTTTGAGCCGGGGATAAATCATGTTGAGCCAGTCAGTATGGAAGCGCCCGTTACTTTCCGGGTTGGAGACCAAATGGTTGCCTTCTTCGTCTTCTTGTCCGCTATGGTCTTTATAGTCTTGAGCATCTTGGGTAAAATTATCCTGATACACAAAGTCATTCCCGGTATTGTAGGGGGGATCAATATAGATCATCTTAACTTTTCCCAGATAGTCTTCGCGCAAAAGTTTCAGTACTTCTAAGTTATCGCCTTCAATGTAGAGATTATGGGTGCTGTCAAAATCTACGCTTTCTTTACGGCAAGGGCGAAGTGTGTCTGTTGTGGGTGTGCTTGCAATACGTATGGCATTGCGTTTATCAGGCCATGTAAACAGATAGCGTTCTTCCGGACCTTCTACAATATCTTTGGAAAGATCTTGCCGAAGCTGGTCGAAATTGATGGCACGGACTGTCCGACCATGTTCGTCTTTTATTTCTGTAAGGCAATCCGGGAACAGTTTTCCGATTCGTTGGATATTCTCGTCTACTGTATCTGTAGACTGCATTCTAAGTTTTTCCATCTTTAGAATTAATTCTTTTTGTTTTAACTAATTAATATCCCCGTTCTGTGCGATAGGATGACAGGCATGACGGGTGAGCATGATATTCTTCATGTTTCGATTTCCTTTTTCAAGATTAAGATTTGTTGATGCAATTCATATTTTCTCCGGGGTTGTCTTTCTATACGGCATTGTCTTTCAAGGCTTTCTATCTGATGCTGTATTTTCTCCCGCCGTTCCCTGTCCATGATTTGTTCTTCCAAGGATAACTTGGAAGACAAGTCCAAATGGGCAATGTCTGCGATAATGTGCTTCCAGGCCATATCCAGATCGAGTCCGGAGAGACGAAGAGTAGCCGAATCTATTGGCTGCCAGTCTGTTGTTAAGATGTTAACGTAATAAATAGCCCATTGAATTTCATTCTCATATTGGAGGGCAAAGACCATTTTTTGAGGAATCAACCGATTGAGTAACAAAAGATTCTGTGCATCATATTCTTTATGTTTCAGAAGAACCATGAGGACATAAATACCTTTGATGTTTTTTCCTTCAGGTAATGCGGGTACGGTGTCTGGAGAGATATGAGCCAGGATGGATAGTCTGTTGATATCAGAATCGAAATGGTTGCGATCAGCCGTTTTGATGCAGAATTTCTTATAAATTGCTTTTTTGGGCAATGACTTATTGATGAAAGTGGCAGGTGGTAGCTGGAACATAGGCGTTTCTATTTGATGACAAGAAAACAAATTAACTCAAAGTCATCCAATCCGGAGATACGTTTTTCAAACAGGTCCCCGGCAAATCCGTTCAGGAAACTGTCAACGTCTGATTCTTCTTTCACATTGACAATAGACGCTATAGCTTTATTCAGTAAGTCCGAATACTTGTTCATTTTCAAACCATTGTCAGTTTCCTTATTAAACTCATGGCATAATTGCAAATCGGGTTTTGTAACAGGCTTGCAAACCAGTCTCATCTTATCTAATAAGTCCTTGGGGTGAAGATGATCAATGAGAACGTGACCATCATTTGCAATATAGACCATGTAAAACGGGTGGAGTTGGTTTTTGTGGTCAATATTAATTCCTTCTGTGCGGTTCTTCAATACGAAAATAGTACCAGGAGGCACGTTAGCATTTCCTCTGACCACGGCATGTAGTCCGAAAGGTGTATGCTCAACATCATTATTGGTGTGAATATATTCGAGTAGGTCTAATCTGAACTCGTTGAGTCCCAAGTCCATGATATTGACTCCCGAATTCATATCTTCCAGGTCGACCACCTCATTCTTAAGTTGCTCCAACTGTTTTTTCCTGTATTCTAAATCGCCCTGTTCTTCTGGAGTTAGTGGATTTTCATCGCCTGTGGCTGTCATCACACTCATTTTCATGCGTGCTTCTACTCGTCCTTTTAGATTGATGTATTCGTCTAAGGTCATATCGGGCCAGTAATTGACCAGTTGGATAACGGTATTGTGTGATCCGATACGGTCGATTCGTCCGAAACGTTGGATGATGCGGACCGGATTCCAATGAATGTCATAGTTGATCAGATAATCACAATCCTGCAGGTTTTGCCCTTCGGAAATACAGTCTGTGGCAATGAGGACATCTATGGTCTCATGAAGATGAGGGTAGACTGAGGCTGCTTCTTTGGAGACAGGAGAGAAAAGGGAAAGTACCTTGTTGTAGTCCAGTTTCTCTCTGAGATTCATGGTGCTGCGGGCCTCGACTGTACCCGTAGCCAAGGCTACATTGAGCCCGTACCGTTCCTTGATGGGGCGGGCCAGGTGGTCATAGAGGTATTCGGCCGTATCAGAGAAAGCCGTAAATACCAGCACTTTTTTGTTGCCGGGGTTGAGGGGATGTGCAAATTTGTCTTTCAAGTCGGTTACAAGTTGCTGGAGTTTGGAGTCATGTTTGGGTGTAATGTCTTGTAAGAGATCCAAAAGCCTGTTGAAAATCCCTAAATCATCCTGGATATGGCGGCGCCACGTGATATAGTCCATATCCTCCAAGAGTATACGGTTTTTCTTCTTGCCAATGAAAAAAGCATCTTCGTCCTCATCTGAATCTGCATCTTCATAATCGTCTATTTTAATATGATGGTTACCATTTTCGTAATCAGAGATTTCTTTTAGCGTATGGTCCATAGAATTCCTGATACGCGTGAGTGTCAATCTGAAAGAGTTGACAGAAGACTCTAAACGCTTGAGCAACTGGATATTCATAAGACGCTGGATGCCACGTTCCCGGTCTTCTATACTTAGCCGGTAACCATTTTCACCTTCCTCATCCCGGTATTTAGAAAGTTTACTGCTGAGAATAAAGGCTGATGGAGTATAGATGGCCAGTTTCAATTGTTGCAGGAGTTCGAATATCCCATTGTAGGTGACGGCATGGTCAAGGTCTGTCAAATGTGGACTTCGGTTGATGGGCTTATTGCGCTTTGGGAAAGTTCCGATTTTGGACATATCGTAATATTGCTGGATATGTTTTCGGCTTCTGGCAATAGTAACAGCATCTAGCATACGAAAAAAGTCGAAATCCAGTCTCTTGAGCAACTGTTCGGTCGTGCGTTCTTCTGAGGGCAGATTGGCCCAAAGATTATAGGCTGTCTGAGCCTGTGAAAAAATATCTTTGATGCCTTTTTCTGTGGGCAAAAGAGTATCGAAAGATTCGGTGTCACCTTCATAAGCAAGTTGCAACTGGTTCTTAAGATCGTTGAAACGATTATTGACAGGTGTTGCGCTCAACATCAGTACTTTCGTCTTTACTCCGGCCCGGATAACCTTATTCATGAGTCTCAGGTAGCGGTTTTCCTTCGGATTCTCATCATTTTCATCAGTAGTTACTTTTCCTCCATTTCTGAAATTATGGCTTTCGTCAATCACTACCAAATCAAAATTTCCCCAGTTAATACGACCTAAATCAATATCATTGCTCATGCCGTGATCTCGTGAAAGATCGGTATGATAAAGGATCTTGTAATTTAACCGGTCCTTCAACAACGGGTTGTTGGTATAGTTTTGCCGGTAGGTGTTCCAGTTTTCGTATAGTTTCTTAGGACAGAGCACCAGCACGGAACGATTGCGGCTTTCGTAATATTTAATGACTGAAAGGGCAGTGAAGGTCTTGCCAAGACCTACGGAGTCGGCAAGGATGCAACCATTGTACTTTTCAAGTTTGTTGATGATGGCCAGGGCTGCGTCCTTTTGAAAACCATAAAGTTTATTCCAGATAACGGAATTCTTAAACCCTGTGGCTTCATTTGGTAATACATCTTCACTAATATCTTCCAAAAACTCATGAAAGATATTGTAAAGTGTAACAAAATATAGGAATTCTGGTGCGTTTTCCTTATAGGCATTGGAGATGTTTTCAATCACCTCGTCCGTTACGACCTGCATTCGATCGTTGTCATTCCATATCTGATTGAATAGGTTGATGTAAGCTTGGGAAAATGGTGAATCCAACTTTTGGATCATCGTATAGGCGTTATTCCCCTTCTGACTTCCTAAATCAACTGTGGTAAAACCTGAAACAGGGGTATAAGTCTTTTCATCGACATTAATGAAGCCCATCATGTTCTCATTGGTCTTATTGGATTTGAAGCAGACTTTGGTCTTGATCCATTCTGCACATTCTCTTGCAATGGCTTTTTGATTTAACTGATTTCTCAATCTTACTTCGAATTCTGATCCATTGACAGCCCTTTCTCGGTTTAACCGTGGAATATAGAATTCACGTTGCTGCTTGGGAGTTTTTTCGGTAATGAAGGTGGGGGAGGTAAAGACAAAATGTAGTTCTTTTATCTTTTTCAATTCTGTCTTTAACTCTTGGAAAGCATATATAGAGAAGCAGGAAGCTGCAATAGATAAGCGACTTCCTGAATGGATTTCTTTCGATAAGTTTTGACATAAAGTCTGGTGTATATTGTCAATAATCTCCATGATGAATGACCCAAAAATGAATTTGGCAGATTACTGCCAAAGCCAAAGTTACAACATTTTTTTGACTTAGAAACTTAAATCATTAATAATCTGTTATTACTGATCGTTTTTATTTTTAGAAAAGACATCAGATGCTTCTCCTTAATACATTTTGTAGCATAATTGACTATTTGCAGTAGGTTAATCCTGGCTAGTGGAGATTTCATAACGAATAATATCTACATCTGTCTTAATGAGAAATAAAAAAGATTAATCCTTGTGACAGAATATGAAAAAATGATATAGATATTATGATAACTGCCGTTTTTTAATTCAATTATCACCAACTTAAGCAAGGCACCAATATCGTCATACAGAATCTTATAAGGGCAGGAATGCATCACGTACTCTTACCCTTTATCTAATACTATAAAAACTTATCACAAATATAGCACTTTTATCCCAGATAACATCCATATCAGTTTTGAATTAACATAATTAAGTATCAAAAATGCTCAAAAAAGTTGGAAACTGTTGATTAAATTGCTGCTCGATGAGTTCTGCCTTTCGCGTCTGTACTGCAAAGTAAGTTTGTGCAAAGGCAATCTGCTCCTTTCTCGGGTCTCCGTTCTGTGCGATAAGATAGCAGGCGTAACGAGTGAGAAGGATGTCTTCAAATTGACGCTCTGCTCCGGATCCCAGTTTGACCATTTTCCTGACGCCAGGAAAATGATCATTAATTGGGTGGCCGGCATTACGGCAGGCTTCTTTAGCCTTTTTATAACTTTTGAGAAATTCTGCCATAAGCTATAATTGGATAAAACGGGCGATATATCCACCCATTTATCTGGGTCTGATGGGGCTTCGTGATAAAAAAAGAGGATATTTGACATACCCTCTTTTTATTGTCAGGCAGTGATCATTTCGCTTATTTTCCTGCGGTCTATTTTATTGTTTGCATTCTGAGGAAAGCGGGAGAGAAACATGATTTGACGCGGGATCATATAGGCCGGAAGATACTGGCTCAGGTATCTGGCCAGTGAGTCCTTGGTCCCCTTTTCTTCACCTTCTACAACCAGTATGATAGACTTGCTGCCACTGTCGTCGGTCACGGGGACAGCTACGACATTCTCTTCTTCCTTATAGAAATGCCTGGCTATGCTTTCGATCTCACTGAGTTCTACACGGAACCCCTGGATCTTGATCTGTGAGTCTTTGCGGCCACAGTAGAGGAGATTATGGCTGTCATCTTCTATGCACAGGTCACCGGTTTTATACCATCTCACACCTTCATGCGTGAAGAATGCCTTGCGGTTGTTCACCTCGTCCTGCCAGTATCCCGGTGTGAGCTGCAGGCCGGAGAGACAGAGCTCTCCCTCTTCGCCGCATTTGAGAAACTGGTGATCCTCTCCGATGACGGCGGTCCCTGTTCCTTTCATGGCCGTCCCGATGCTCATGATGCCGTTCTTCTGGCTGATGCTGCCGGCATTCATCTTGTAGCAGGTACAGAAGATCGTGTTTTCAGTAGGACCATAGACGTTCCATATCCGGGCGTTGGGGACTGCTTTCTGCCACTGGACGGCATCATCCGTGGAAAGTGCTTCTCCACAGAACAGACAATGGTGTACGCCGGGTTCCTCTATTTCGTCCAGGTAAGGGCGCAGATAATGAATGACGGAAGGGACCATCAGGGTCATTGTGAGATGGTAGGTGTCCATCAGCCTGAATACTTCCTGATATTTTACGCTCCCGGGGGGGACTGTATACAGACAGGCTCCATGGAGAAGGGCGGGGAGATAACTGCCTACGGACAGGTCAAAGGTCAGGTCAAACATCTGCAGGCACCGGTCTTCTTCCTTGAGCCGGATTCCCATGTCCTCGTAGGCGTCTATGAAGGCAGCTACGTTGCGGAAGGTGACGGGCACTCCCTTGGGATGCCCTGTGCTCCCTGAGGTAAACAGGATATAGGCTGGCTGCTGGTCATCGGGAGGTACCATCGGCCGGATCTTTCCCCTGACATCGGGGAGGTCCGGTGTGAGGACCGCCGGAAGGGTGAGGGTCGTGCCGGAAACGGCTGGATTCAGAATGGTCTTGATCCCTACCTGATGGATGATGTCCCTGATCCTGGCTTCTGGCTGCAGGGGATGCAGAGGCACATAGCATTTGCCTTCCATCCATATCGCGAGGATGGCTGCGTAGGTGTCCAGGGCATCACTGGCGATCAATCCGATATATTGCTCGTCCGTATGGGCAAGTTTTTCTCTGATCGTCTGGATGCGTGTTGACAGTTGGCCGAAAGTATAGTACTGGTCTTGTATGCAAAAAGCTTTGTTTCCGGCTTTTCCTTCCAATAGCTTCTGTATTGGGGTTAAGATGGTATCGTAAAATATAACGTTTTTCATCTGATGTTTGTTTTTTCTTCTCACGAGAGTAAAGTGAATGCAAATGTACCTATTTTCTGACGATATGCAAACTCTATTTTGATTAAAATGCTGCTGCCGGGGAAACTTTCCACCTGACCCTGGCTTTTCTCATGGGGCGGGCTCTTCTCCGCTGGTCTTTGTCGTCGACAACCTCCTTTGTGGTGAACGGATGATCACGTCAGACAAAAGGTGATTTAGCAACGAGAACGGTCAACTCTTTCCCGGATAGATAGGTTCGTCAACACGCATTTTGAGGGTTGATTTGTTACCATGGGCTGGTAAGCTTCTCTCCACGGCTTGGTAATGAGGTTACCACGGCTTGGTAAGCTCCTCTCCACGGCTTGGTAACGATCTTACCCCGCATCGGTAATGGATTTTTCTGTAAATGAGTAAAGAATATGGTGTGATGCCGGTGTCGTCAGCCTGGTCCTGTCCGTGGGGATTGCTGCGGTGAGGGATGCTGTGGGCAGGTTATTTGAGGAAGGCCTTTCCGGTCGGAAAGTTAAGCTAAATTTCGTAAAATTCATGGCAGAGTCGGAAATAATATCTATCTTTGCAGAGATTAAATGTTTCCTGCCGGCTGTGGTCGGAGGGAGGGGCGGAATGTAACCGGAAATACTTGGAGCGGAGGGATAACCACGACCTGCAAAGGGTCCGTGGCCTCACAGAGGACCTCCGGGGGCTCTGGACTTTCCCCCGGCTTCCCAGGGAGACCAGTACAGACAGATAGATAGATATTTACAGGATGGATAAGGCAATGATTACACGTAATGCGAGACTGGCAGCAAAGTTGGTCTCAGCACTGAAGCGAAGGCATTATGATGCTTGTTTCTGTAACGATACGGCGGCCCTGCTGCAGCGTGTGAAGGAATTGATTCCTGAAGGCAGCAGCATCACCTGGGGAGGATCGATGAGCATTCGGTCGACAGGGGTCACGGGGATGCTGAAGAACGGCAATTATAAGGTTTATGACCGCGATGAGGTGACGGATCCTGATGACAAGGTCAGGATCTATCGCAAGGCTTTCGAGTGTGACTATTATCTGTCGAGCGTGAATGCGATGACAGAGGATGGGATCATCGTCAACATCGATGGGAATGGAAACCGGGTGGCCGCCTTGTCATGGGGACCTGCACATGTCCTCTTCGTGGTGGGCCTCAACAAGGTATGCCGCGACCTCGAAACGGCTGTCAGCAGGGCCCGCTGCGTGGCGGCACCCATCAATATGGCTCGTTTTGATTGTCCGACACCTTGTCAGAAAGACGGGGTCTGCCATGACTGTCTGTCGAAGGATAGTATCTGCAATTATATCTCCATACAGCGGATGTCCCATCCCGCAGGGAGGCATATCGTGTTACTGGTGGGGGAGGACCTGGGCTATTAGCCCTCTGCCTGGCCTGTGGTCTTCCCGGAATGACGGAAGGATTCTGCCGGGCGTGTTGTCAGTTGAATAAGTGGAACGGTTTTTGTAAGGTAAGGGATAGCATGATCAGTCAAAAAGAAATTATACTGAATGAGTATAGCAGGGGATTCCATCTGATTACGGAGGAGATCGTCCGTCAGCTCCCGCAATTGCCTGAGACCGGACTCCTCAATCTGTTCATCAGACATACGAGTTGTGCCCTGTCTGTCTGCGAGAACTGGGATCCGGAGGTCAGGGCGGACATGGAACGGATATATGATCACCTGGTGAAAGAGCGGCAGCCTTATTACAGGCATGTCCTGGAAGGTGATGATGATATGCCTGCTCATGCCAAGACGGTGCTGACCGGCGTCAGCATCAATGTGCCGGTCACCCATGGCCGTTTAAACTTTGGTACGTGGCAGGGCATTTATCTTTGTGAGTTTCGTAATGATGGCGGGCGCCGGCATATCATCGCTACGGCTGTCGGCTGAGAAACCGCCTCTGGGAGTTGGCTGTGAATCCTGCCGGATGCGGAGGAGGGGGATGACGGTAGAGGGAGAACCCCGTGCAGACAGGGCATGAAAAAAGCGATGACCTTCACAGGTGACCGCTCCAAATCTTCAATAGGTATTAGTTTTTTTAAGGTAAAAAGATTGTTTTCAGGATAACAGAAGCAAAGATAAGGCATTTTTTGATAACTGCCAAATTTTTTACTCATAATTTTAAAAAAACATCAAATTATTTTTCTAAAGATTAATTCTTGATCCGTGATCATCATGAGGGACCTGGAGATGAGGGCAGCGGATCAAATGGTCGGGGCATAAAAAAAGCGATGGCCTTCACAGGTAACCGCTCCAAATCTTCAATAGGTATTAGTTTTTTTAAGGTAAAAAGATTGTTTTCAGGATAACAGTAGCAAAGATAAGTTATTTTTTATTTCTATCAAAATTTTTAAATGATTATTTTTAAAGAAATTTTATGTGTGCCTGCACAAGAAAATTTATTAACCTTTCTTGAGGGATGAGTTGGGTGCACGAGGTATCGGATCAGGCTGACAGTCAGGGAATAGTATGAAAAAAGGTTTCCCGTTTTGCACAGGAAACCTTTTCTAAAATATCATGCCCTTTCTGCGGGCTCGTATGGGTCTGCTTACTTCTGTTGCTTTACTTTCTCGACATAAGCATCGATGACAGCTACGGCCGTGATATTTACGACATCACTGACAGAAGCCTCGAAATCAGTAAAGTGGATAGGCTTGTTCAGTCCCATCTGGATCGGGCCGATAATTTCCGTGTCCGGATCCAGTCCCTGCAGGAGTTTGTAGCTGCAGTTGGAGCTGCTCAGATTCGGGAACACAAGCGTATTGACGGTTTTCCCCTTTAATTTGGAGAAAGGAAATTTCTCATCCCTCAGTTTGTTGTTGAGGGCAAAGTTGAGTTGCATTTCGCCGTCGATGGCCAGGTCCGGATATTCCGTCTGCATCTCCTTGACAGCCGAGTGGACCTTGACGGGAGATCCGATGCTGTCCGTTCCGAAATTAGAATAACTCAGCATGGCGATGACCGGTTGGTCATTGAAGAACTGTACCGTATGGGCGCTTAACCGGGCAATGTCTGCCAGGACGTTCTCGTCCGGATGGCGGTTGATCAGGGTATCTGCGATGTAGAACTTCCCCTTTTTCGTGCTCAGGATGTGCATGGTGCCGAAAGTCTTGTAAGGCTGCCGTACCCCGATCACTTCCTTGGCCACTTTGATGGTATTGCTGTATTTCGTGTACAGGCCGGTGATGAAAGCATCCGCATCCCCCTGTTCCACCATGGACATTCCGAAATAGTTACGTTCATACATCTTGTCGTATGCCTCTTCGAAGGTGTATCCCTGGCGGGCCCGCTTTTCTGCCAGATGCTTGGCGTATGTAGCCCGCCGTCCCTGTTCTTTGTCGGCTCTCATGTCCACGATTTCTATCCCCGTCAGATCCAGTTTCAGACGGCTGGCGATACGTTTCAGGCGGTCCTGGTTCCCCAGGAGGATAGGTTGGCAGAAGCCTTCCTGCTTTGCCTGGACGGCAGCTTTCATCGTGGTAGGGTGCCCGCCCTCTGCAAAGACGACACGCTGTGGATGCAGGCGGGCCGTAGCGTGAAGGGTCTGTGTGAGCTTTGTCTCCTGGCCCACCAGTTGTTTCAGTTTTTCCTTGTAGGCATCCCAGTCGGTGATGGTCTTGCGGGCCACCCCACTGTCGATGGCAGCCTTGGCGACGGCCGCACTGACCTCCGTGATCAGCCGTGGATCGATGGGCTTGGGGATAAAGTATTTCCGGCCGAAGGTGAGGTCGACGACATGGTAGACATCATTGACGATGTCCGGAACCGGTTGCTTGGCCAGATTAGCAATGGCGTTGACCGCTGCCAGTTTCATCTCTTCATTGATGGCCGTGGCTTGAACGTCAAGGGCCCCGCGGAAGATATAGGGGAACCCGATGACATTGTTGATCTGGTTCGGATAATCACTCCGCCCCGTGGACATCAGCACGTCAGGACGGGAAGCGGTGGCATCCTCGTAGGAGATCTCCGGAACAGGGTTGGCAAGGGCGAAGACGATAGGATTTTTGGCCATTGAGCGGACCATGTCCTGAGTGAGCACATTTCCTTTGCTGAGGCCTACGAAGACGTCAGCATCCTTGATGGCTTCAGCCAGGGTGTGGACATCCCGCCGGTCGGTAGCAAAGAGTTTTTTCTGTTCCGTCAGGTTGGTGCGGTCAGAGGTGATGACTCCCTTGGAGTCGAGCATGACGATATTTTCTTTCCGGGCACCTAAGGCGACGTACAGTTTCGTACAACTGATGGCCGCAGCGCCGGCGCCATTGACGACGATTTTCACTTTGTCGATCTTCTTGCCTGCTACCTCGAGGGCATTTTTCAGTCCTGCTGCAGAGATGATGGCCGTACCATGCTGGTCATCGTGCATGACAGGTATGTCCAGCGTCTTCTTCAGGCGCTCTTCAATGTAGAAGCATTGGGGAGCCTTGATGTCTTCAAGGTTGATCCCTCCGAAAGTAGGAGCGATACGCTCCACGGTGTCACAGAACTTCTCGGGATCCTTTTCGTTGATCTCGATGTCGAAGACATCAATACCTCCATAGATCTTAAACAAAAGACCTTTCCCCTCCATGACCGGTTTCCCGCTCATGGCGCCAATATCTCCGAGGCCTAACACTGCTGTACCGTTAGTGATGACGGCTACCAGATTTCCTTTGTCCGTATATTTGTATACGTCTTCCGGATTCTTCTGAATCTCAAGACAAGGATAAGCAACCCCAGGCGAATAAGCAAGGCTCAAGTCGTTTTGTGTGCGATAAGGTTTAGTTGGCTTTACTTCTATTTTTCCAGGACGGCCTTCAGCATGATAAGCCAAGGCTGCCTCTTTAGAAATTTTTACCATAATTAATATGTTGGTTGATTAGTAATTTATTATACTTCATTGTTTACTGTTCGGATCGGCATGATGTCAGGCGATCTTAAATGCAAAGATAACGAAAAACTTGCGAACTTATACAAGTTTTTGGTTTTTTTTTGTATCTTTGTCACGAAAAAGTTAAACTTACTTCTAAAATGAATGTTGCGTCTTCGTATAGACTCGATTTGAAAGATAAAATCTTGAAAGTAGCCATGCAGGCATTTTTCTCAAAGGGAATACGTGCGGTGAAAATGGATGACATCGCTAAGATGATGTCTATCTCCAAGCGTACGCTCTATGAGGTTTATGCTGACAAGGAAAGCCTTCTCTATGCCGGTGTCAAAGAGAGGGAGGAGGCATTCCTGGAACACATGACCCAGTTTTCTATGTCTGAGGAGCATAGTGTCATTGATATTCTGGTAGAATTTGCCCATTGCTTACTGGAATATTCAGGGAATATCAATCCCGTGTTTTATACTGACCTTCACGAATATGAGAGAGTATTGAACTATATGAGGCAGAAGCACCAGTCGAGTCGGTCTCATGCGTATTGTTTCTTTCAGAAGGGGGTCAAGGAAGGCTATTTCAGGTCAGACATTGATTATAACCTGGTGATTTTGATCTCTAACATCTGCAGGCAGAAGATCAAGGAGCAGCGGCTTTTCAAGAAATTCGGCATGAAGGAAGTTTTCAGGAGTTGTGTGTTTGTCTTTATCCGTGGGGTTTGTACCCCATTGGGGCAGACCGTTCTGGAAAAAGCATTGGAAAATGAATTATTTATTAATGATTGATTCCTTTAAGGGATGTCTCACCTCTTCCGAGGCGGAGCAGGCCGCGGGTGAGGGGATCAGGAAAGCTGATCCGGAAGCCGTGGTCAGGAGTGTGCCGGTGAGTGACGGCGGCGAAGGGATGCTGGAGGCCTTTCTTGCGGCCCTGGGAGGGCGGAAGGAAAAGGTATGGGTGTTCGATGCGATGATGCGCAGGACGGAGGCTGAATACGGGATCAGCGGAAAGACCGCGGTCATAGAAGTTGCGCAGGCCATTGGTTTGTCCGCAGTCCCCCCGGAGAAGCGGAATCCTCTCGTGGCGACCAGTTATGGAGTAGGACAACTGCTCTGCCATGCGATAGACAAGGGCTGTGACACGCTGATCATCGGTTTGGGAGGGAGTGCTACCAGTGATTGCGGCCTGGGGATGCTGAAGGCACTGGTGGATCATTTTGCACCCGGAAAAGGTTTCGATGCCGTTCCTCTCCGGCCCTTGAAATTCATCTTAGCGTGTGATGTAGACAATCCCTTGTATGGTGATCAGGGAGCGGCTGCAGTCTTCGGTCCTCAGAAGGGCGCTTCACCGGAAATGGTCGCCCTGCTGGACCGGCGTGCGAGGACCTTCGCTACCCTGTCGGCACGTCATTATGGATATGATGATTCTGCCCTTCCGGGTGCCGGCGCTGCCGGTGGCCTGGGGTATGCCTTTATGCAGTATTTGGGCGCGGAGAGAAGGAACGGGACGGATTTATTGTTCCATATCCTGAAGGTCGATGATCTCTTCAGGGATGCAGATGTCGTGATTACCGGAGAAGGGAAGGCAGACCGCCAGACACTGATGGGGAAATTACCCATGGGCATTCTCCGTCATGCCCGGTCTCATCCGGTTTCTGTCGTGCTGATTGCAGGGCAGGTCACTGACTTGAAAGAATTGCTCCATGCAGGTTTTTCCCAGGTGATCTGTATCAATCCGCCTGACTGCCCCCTGGAGGAGGCTTTGAAACCTGAAGTGGCCAGAAGGCGCATAACGGATGTGCTGTTCCACGCTACTCTTTGAACCACCATCCGAGCAGTCGGTTGATCCACGAAATGGAAAACCGGAACCAGCGGTAACGGGCGACGGGTTTGCCGCCAAACTTCAATATGAAGTCAAGGAAGGGATTCTTTTTAAAAGGCAGGCCTACATCCATGAAGAAGATGTGGGCATAATGGTGTTCATAGGCATACTTGATGGCATACCATATTGTCATCGTATTCGGGTGAAGGGTGGGATAGGACTTCCGTTTAGAAGCCAGGTACCACAGGTAAGCATTTCCTTCTGAATAGACACAGGCACTCCCGCCGATCATCCTGCCATGGTAGAGGGTCACAAATATCTGTGCCTTCTCATAATGGTTCAGTTCCAGGAATTGCTTCTCGGGAGGAATCAGGCGGCGGAGCTTGATGCGGTAGAACCCTTTGAGGAGTTTGTAGAAAAGGTGTACTTCTTCGACGGATTGTACCGTGCGGGTCTCAACCCCCTGCGCATAGGCTTTCTTGATGCGCTGACGGGTTTTCTTCGAAAGCCGTTCCTCCGGATTCCTGCTGTGGAGAGAGTTGTGCACTTCCTGCCAGTGGACGGGGAAGTAATGGCACTGCCGGAACATCCGATAGCCGAACATCTTCGGACGCACTTCGGAGAACTCGATGTAGAAGCACAGATGGCGCCGGAGCTTCTGCGTGATGGCTTCCAGCATCATCCTGAAGATTTCTTCCGGATTCTGTACGGAATCATCATATTCTCCCTGGCCGTAAACGCGGCCGTTGGCATACAGGAAAGGTGGGATCAGGGTACCCCGCCTGCGGATCATTGCCAGCAGGTGAGCGATGCATTTTCCACTTTCATCTTCAGCGACAACCATATAGGGAGTTGTCCTCGGGGTCTGTTCCGTAATGCGGAATAACTCGGGACTATGAAAAAAGTTGTCTGCCTTCATTCCGGGCAGTTGGTCACTTTTCTGAATAATTCTGATATGGATACCTTTCATTGGTCTTTCGCTTGATGCAAAGATATAAAAAAAAAGAGAACAAGGATCAGGATTGACGGAAAAATATATTCTGTAAATCCGTATGCAGGCGCATATTTCCTGTGTGAGGGATCTTTTTGTGTTTTCGGCAGGGGGCGGCCCCGTATGCACCCATAAGCTAAAGATTAATAAAAATGAGTTTATGGTCAATGTGTTCTGCTTTAAATCAGTATCTTTGCAGATAATATGAAGATAATATTTATTGGTGCGGGTAATCTCGCAACACAGTTAGCTAAGGCCTTGCTGAAGGCAGGGCATGATATAGTACAGGTCTACAGTCGGACGATGGAGTCTGCCTCCACACTGGCCACCCTAGCCGGCGGGGCGCCGACGACCGATCTGGGAGAGGTCCGCAGGGATGCAGATATTTACATCCTGGCGGTGAAGGACAGCGTGTTAGGTGATCTGATCCCCTCCTTGTGCAAGGGCCGTGAGGGGAGAGTGTTCGTGCATACTGCCGGTTCGATGCCCTTGACCATTTTTCAGGGGATGGCCCTGCATTATGGCGTGTTTTATCCTATGCAGACCTTTTCAAAAAACAGGGATGTCTCCTTTTCCGAGATTCCGATTTTCATAGAAAGTAATGATCAGTTGACCCTTCAGGTCCTGCGGACACTTGGAGAGTCGGTGTCCGGCCGCGTCTATGAACTTTCCTCCCAGGATCGTAAATACCTGCATCTGGCTTCCGTCTTTGCCTGTAATTTTGTCAACCATTGTTATGCGGTGTCCTCGGAAATCCTTTCCTCACATCATATCCCTTTTGATGTCATGCTGCCTTTGATTGATGAGACCGCACGGAAAGTTCACCAACTGACCCCCTCTGAGGCTCAGACAGGGCCTGCCGTGCGCTTTGACGAGAACGTGATCAGGGCCCAGGCTGCATTGCTCAAGGGGGATCCTCTGCTCAAGGATATTTATGAACGGATGTCTTTAAGCATCCATCGTATGGACATAAAAAAGCAGAGACCATGATCAATTATGATTTGAAGAAAATAAAGATGGTGGTTTTTGACGTGGATGGCGTGCTGTCCCGGCAGACCATCGTGATGGCCGGTGACGGGGAACCGTTGCGGACCGTGAACATCAGGGATGGCTATGCCATTCAACTCGCAGTGAAGATGGGACTGCGCGAGGCGATCCTTACGGGAGGGAACACGACGGCTGTCCGGCTCCGGTATGAGCGCCTCGGCGTGCAGGACGTGATCATGAATGCGTCTGTGAAGATCCAGGAGTACAAATCCCTCCTGACAAGATACCACCTCCGGGATGAAGAGGTGCTCTATATGGGCGATGACCTGCCAGACTATGAGGTAATGCGCTGCTGTGGGTGTGCTTGCTGCCCTCACGATGCTGCGCCGGAGATCAAGGAGATCTCTACTTATATCTGTTCCCGTGAGGGCGGGGACGGATGTGGCAGGGAGGTCCTGGAACAGGTCCTGCGTGCCCAGGGCAAGTGGATGAGGGACGAGAAAGCCTTTGGCTGGTGAGGAGCCGTAAGGAAACTTTAAGAAAATGAAGAAATGAAACAGATGCAACCTTTTAAATATCATCTCATATTAGCGAGCGGATCCCCGCGGAGAAAAGAACTCCTTGCCGGACTGGACCTCCCTTTTGAAGTCCGTGTCATCCCCGGTGTCAAGGAAAATTATCCCAGTCAGCTGGAGGCGGTGAGAGTCCCGGAATATATTGCTGTAGAAAAGGCGGCGGCCTACCTGGAAATGATCAGTGCTGAGGACCTGGTGATCACGGCCGATACCGTGGTCATCTGCGACGGGACGGTCATGGGCAAACCCAGGGATGCTGATGAGGCCCGGGCGATGCTTCACCGGCTCAGCGGCAGGCAGCATCAGGTGGTGACAGGAGTATGCCTGACCACACTACGGCAGCAGCGTCATTTCTCCGTGTCCACGGAAGTGGCTTTCAAGGTCTTGACGGAGGAGGAGATCTCTTATTATATCACCCGTTATTCCCCTTATGACAAGGCGGGTGCTTATGGCATACAGGAATGGATCGGATATATTGGCTGCAAGGGATTGAAGGGCAGCTACTATAATGTGATGGGACTGCCGGTACAGAGCCTCTATGAGGAACTGCAGAAATTCCAAAGGGAATAGTCTCTCTCCCGTGAAGCGTGAGACCCCTCTTGACTTTATCTGGAGGCCCTGAAGTTCTCCAGGTGCTCGTATTTCCGCTTCATCATCTTCCTGCAGATTTGCCGGATCCACCATTTGTGGCTGAGAATAAAAGGGATGCTGAAGAGAAGGAGTGCCCAGTAAGCCGTCGCGGGGTTGAAAAGTGCATTGAAGAGGGCAAGGATGATGACGGGCATGAGTATGGCACCCAACTGGAACAGGAGGATGACATAGTTGTAGCTGTTGCTCGTCCGGCTGGTGAGCCTGGTGTTCAGTGGTATGGTCTGGTCATTGAGGATGGCAGCATGCAGGATCATGAGGTTGTTGGGACCTGCGGTGTAGAGGGTATAGGCAATGATCATCAGCAGACTCCACCTGCCCATAAGAAGGGCGATGAGTGAAACAGCTACGGATAGGCAGAGCAGACAGCCATAACAGTAATATTTGGTGAGCAGCAACTGGTACAGGTTGTTCTTGTGTACCATGTAGAAATCGATATAGTTGCCTTCATAGCCCATCAGACGGGAGGACAGTATGCTTCCCGGGATGATGAAGCAGATAAAGCACCAGAAATTCGCATTCCAGTTAAGGGTGCCGCTTTTCCCTGCCAGGCCGGTACTCAGGTATAAGATAAAATTAAGCAGGATATAGAAGATGACGGAATAGAAGGTCTTCCGGGGATTTTTATTGCGGAAGATCAATTTAAACTCTAACTGGATGGCTGTCCCGGCCATCCCGAAACGATCGAGGAATTGATATTTTCTTGCCTTATGGGGGGATCCCGTGTCCTGCCGGGATAATTCTTTCATCACGTGGCTCTCCTGTTCTTTCCGGTTGAGGAAGAAGAGGAGCACAAAACCGGCGATCAGCCCCAGCCAGTACAGTCCGTTCAGTCTGGCGAGATGATTGCCGATCAACGAATAGAAGGTAAGATACTGCTCCCATCCCCGTCCTGTCCCCGCATAGGCGGGCAGCATCAGGACGGCAATCAGGACCAGGGGGAGAAGCAGCCAGAGGAGGGAGTCCTCCATCCGTGTCCTGACCAGAAGGTAGAATTGACTGGACAGCCAGATGATAAACTGATAGGCCAAGACCGTTCCTGCTGCCATGAGTATGCCTTCACGTGGCAGGATGGCCATCAGTGTATAGGGGATAATCATGGCCTGCCAGACAAAGTTGCCTGCACTCAGCAGATTGGAGAGCAGGAAACTCTCTATGCAGGCGTGACGAGGGAGAGGAAGAAGACTGTAAGGCCTGATCATCTGCGCGGGGGTCTGCTGGAGAGCAAAACGCAGGAGGAAGTCGACCGTAAGAAGGAAGGGGGCAAGGCTGAACAAGGTCCCCGCAGGAGAAAGGCCCGGATCTTTCGATACGGCTAACGCCAGCGAAACAGCGAGGAAGATAAGATAGATGAAGATGATGATCCCCACAATAGCCAGTGCTATTTTTGCTGCCTGGTTCTTTCCATGGAACAAACTCCGCTTCTCGGCCAGTTGGCGGTGGTGGAGGAGTTCTTTATAAATGGAAAGTCTTCTGTTTATGTTGGTCTTTTGCATTCAGGATAATGGATTCATGCAGGGCAGTCGAAGGGGGAATGACCGGCACCAGCGGCACCCCTCCACCCCTCAGGGACGGAGCCGTACTGTCTGGGATGGATCTGCCGGTAGGCGTCAGCGTAAATCGATGACTTCAGCCTGAGGATAATCCTTGGACCTGAAGGTGAATATAGCGTCAGGCAGGTCCTTTCCCCTGAAGTGACTTACCGTGATCGTGCTCCATACTTTCCCTTGTCTCATGCGTACCCTGCTGGGGATATAGCTGGACCGGCTGATCGTCAGGTAGAGTTCCTGAATGGTCCGCTTCTTGTTCACGGCAGTGAGGTGGACGATATAGTCCGCTCCCGATCTCCGGAGAGAGGTGCGGTACCCTGTCTTGTAGATATGGATGAAAGTATAGGGATTCATGGACATCTGCTCCGCCTGGGTAGGGTTGCTGATGTTCACTTCACGCGTCCTTTTCATGTAGCTCCATTGTGTCTTCCCGTTATACCAGACGATCGCCTGAGGGGTGGTGGCGCGGAACTTGTCACCTTTGATGGCAATGGTCCCGTCAGTGGAGCCGTACTTGGCCGAAGACATCCTGAACGATGCGCTGGCACCACTCTTACGTCCGATGACAGAAGCACACCGGTCCAGGACCTGGGTGGCTGTCTGGGCTTGCATGGTGCAGGCGAACAGGAAGAAAAAAAATAAAAAAGAGAGCTTTTTCATATTCTTAAGATGTTTGATTTCCTTATCCTAACCTTTGGTGGGGGCGGGTGATGTTGCCCCTTTTATCTGAAGCCGTTCATCCCCTGATCTGGGCGAGAATCGTGTTCAGTTGGTTCTCATCCTGTACGAGTACCTCACGCGGCTTGCTGCCCTGTGCCGTTCCCACGATGCCGGCAGCCTCGAGTTGGTCCATCAGTCGTCCGGCACGGTTATAGCCGATAGAAAAGCGGCGCTGGATCATGCTCGTGCTTCCTGTCTGGGACAGGACGATGGTATGTGCGGCTTCTTCGAAATAAGGATCCAGGGAACGGGTCTTGAGACTGCTGTCATCAGCCTCGTTCTTGTCGTCCGGCTCCGGCAGTTCCATGGGCTCCACGGGGCCGGGCTGGGAGGCGATATAATCGTTGATGCGCTCTATCTCCGGAGTGTCCACGAAGGCACACTGCACCCTGACCGGCTCGTTGCCGTTGACGTAGAGCATATCCCCGCGGCCGATCAACTGATTCGCCCCACTTCTGTCCAGGATCGTCTTGGAGTCGACGGCAGCAGCGACCTTGAACGCTATCCGCCCCGGGAAATTGGCCTTGATATTACCGGTGATGATGTTCGTCGTGGGCCTTTGGGTAGCAATGATCATGTGGATGCCTACCGCCCTGGCCAACTGTGCGATACGGGCGATAGGAAGTTCGATCTCTTTGCCTGCCGTCATGATCAGGTCGCCAAACTCATCGATGACGACTACGATGTAAGGCATGTACTGGTGGCCCTTCGTCAGGTCCAGTCTATGGTTCACGAATTTTGTGTTGTACTCCTTGATATTCCTTGCCCCCGCCATTTTCAACAGATCATAACGGTGATCCATCAATTTGCAGAGCGAGTTGAGGGTCCTGACGACTTTCGTGACATCCGTGATGATCGGTTCATCCTCTTCGTCCACGACAGCCATGAAGTGCTTGGCGATCTTCGTATAGACGGAGAACTCCACCTTTTTAGGATCCACAAGGACAAATTTCAACTCGTTGGGGTGCTTTTTGTAGAGCAGAGAGGTGATCATGGCGTTCAGGCCTACCGATTTCCCCTGGCCCGTAGCCCCTGCCACGAGGAGGTGAGGGATCTTGGCCAGGTCGACCATGAACACATCATTGGTGATGGTCTTGCCTAAGGCCAGGGGGAGCTCCATCTTTGTCTCCTGGAACTTCCTGGAATTCAGGATGCTCTCCATCGAAACGATATTCGGCTTGGCATTAGGGACCTCAATGCCGATGGTGCCCTTCCCCGGTATAGGGGCAATGATACGGATGCCCAGTGCCGAAAGGCTCAAGGCAATGTCATCTTCCAGGTTCTTGATCTTCGAGATGCGCACTCCTTCGGCAGGCTGGATCTCATAGAGGGTAATGGTCGGGCCTACCGTTGCCCTGATCGACCGGATTTCAACACCGAAGTTGTGGAGCACTTCCGAGATCCGGTTCTTGTTGGCGATCTGCTCCTGTTCGTCAATATAAGGCTTTTCCTCATCCCCGTATTTCTTCAGTAAGTCAAGGGTGGGATACTTGTAATTCGTGAAAGGTTCACGGGGATTAATAGGGGTCTTGAGAATGTTTTCGTTATTGACGGTTCTCTTTGTGGCCCGGTCACCTTCTTTTGCGATCTCTATTTCCATCCCTACATTTTTGCTTGCCTCCTCTTCTTCCTTCAGTCGTGCTGCCCGCTGGGAAGCAAGGTAGGAGGGAGTCCCGGTGGTCAGGGGAGAGGGCGGAAGACCGGTGCCCGCGGCGTCTTCAGACAGGTCCGGAGGGGTTGCGGGGATAGCAGATCCTGCAGCGTTTTCTTCTTCCCGGTCTTTTTCATTCAAGTCGATGACCCCATTCTTCAGCGTGGTCTCACCTTCCGGATTGGAGGGCTCACCATCGCGATCACTCTCACCATCTTCTTCTGCATCCTTTCCATACAGGTTCTGGTCAGAGAGCTCCTCCTCTTCGGCCGGATTGGCTTTCAGCCCATTGGTGATGGAAAAAGGAACTTTCAGGTATTTGGAAGGATGGAGGATCTTTACGACCACGGTGATGGTCTCCGTGGTCAGGTAGGTCAGGAAGGCAATGGCGGTGACGATCAGGATAACGGTCAGTCCGGGAGGACCCACCATTCCCTCTAATTTCTGGACACAGAATAGCCCGTGTTCCCCGCCGGGGTTGAAAAAAAGGCTCCCCATGACCGGCGTGAGAAACTTGGCGAAGGTCACAGAGCACCAGATCATCGTGAAGGCCATCCCGAAAAACCATTGCCACAGGCGGAGATGATAAGCCCTTATCAACTGGAATCCTACCAATATCAGGAAAAGAGGAATCAGAAATGCAGGGAAACCGAAATTCTCAGTAATCAGAAAATAGGAGAGGATTGCTCCAAGAGAACCGCAATAATTGACAAACTCGTGATTGGGATTCATCCATTCCCCTGAGCGCATATTCTCCAGGATGCTCTGGTCTTCTGTCCCTGTAAGAAGGTATGATACCATGGCAATGATGATATATACCGCAAAGAAAAAGAGGATGAGCCCCAAGAAAAAGTCCACTTTATAGTGATCTGTGTATTTATTTTGCTTTCTGGTTTTCCTGATCGTTTTCCCCGATTTTGGTTCAGCTTTTTTCTGTGCCATTTTAAAATGCTTCTCTTTTTATTTAGTTGCAAAAATAAAGAAAAACTTCTAAAGGCAGTTACAAATTCATAACTTTTTTCTAAATTTGCAAATTGTAAGATTCGATGATGAAGAAAATTATATATAGTAAATTTGATAAACATGCCATAGGTACTTTGCCGAAGGTCAGTTTCCCGGGACGGATCATTACTATCTTTACTGAGGCTGATATTGATACAGCCGTCGATTATTTATTGGATAGTGATCTTCTGGGAGTTGATACAGAGACAAAACCCGTGTTCAAGCAGGGACAAAGCTATAAGGTCTCTCTCTTGCAAGTTTCAACCCATGATACCTGCTTCCTCTTCCGCCTGAACATGACGGGGATGACTCCTGCAATTATCAGGTTCCTGGAAGATACCAGCGTCCCGAAGGTCGGCCTTTCCTGGCATGATGACATCTTGAGTCTGCAGCGCAGGGAGAAGTTTAAGCCTGGCTATTTCATCGATCTGCAGAATATTGCGCCGGAATTGGGCATAGAGGACAAAAGTCTTCAGAAACTTTATGCCAACATCTTTCACCAGAAGATCAGCAAGTCGCAAAGGCTTACCAACTGGGCCGCCGATCAGTTGAAAGATGCCCAGAAGATGTATGCGGCTACCGATGCGTGGACCTGCATCAACCTGTATGAGGAGATGGAAAGGCTGATGAAGACACATGATTATAAGTTGGTTAAGGTCCCTGATCCGGTCGTTCCCGTTTCCCCGGTGACGTTGGAGCAGACGAGTGCATCAACAGCGGGAGAAACTTCTGTCTCCGTACATTTGACGAAAGAAATTTGATATGGAAGAGTATAAGCAAGTATATCTGAAAAAAGGTAAGGATGAGAGTCTGAAGCGCTTTCACCCGTGGATATTTTCAGGAGCAATCAGTCATAAGGATGCAGGCATTGAGGAGGGGGATGTCGTAAGAGTGCTCACCAGCGAGGGCACTTTCATCGCCCTGGGACATTATCAGTCGGGGAGTATCGCCGTCCGTGTCCTCCGTTTTGAAGACCGTCCGATAGATGATGAATTCTGGCGCTCAAGGCTTGAATCCGCCTTGAAGATGCGGGTAGCCATCGGCATCGCCGACAATCCCCGGGGGAACACGTTCCGTCTCGTTCACGGCGAGGGCGACAACCTGCCCGGACTGATTATCGACTGCTATGGCAAGACGGCAGTGATGCAGGCTCATTCGGTGGGCATGCACCGTTGCCGGAAGACGATTTGCAGGATCTTACTCGAGGTGATGGGCTCCCGCATTGAGAACGTCTTTTACAAGAGTGAGGCTACGCTGCCCTTGCGTGACAAGTATGAAGAGGAGAGCGGATTCCTCTCCGGCGGCAATGCAGATAATGTAGCCATAGAAAATGGCCTGAAGTTTCATATCGACTGGCTGAAGGGCCAGAAGACCGGTTTCTTCATCGACCAGCGGGATAACCGTTCCTTGCTGGAGAAATATTCCCGTGGACGGTCCGTCCTGAATATGTTCTGCTACACCGGAGGCTTTTCCGTCTATGCCATGAGGGGCGGGGCTAAACTCGTCCACTCCGTGGACAGCTCGGCCAAGGCTATCGAGTTGGCCAGGTCGAATGTTGAAATGAATTTCCCGGGTGACCAGCGACATGAGGCCTTCAATGAAGATGCCTTTAAATTTCTGGAAGGGCATGATGAAAAGTATGACCTCATCATCCTTGATCCCCCGGCATTTGCCAAGCACCGCTCGGCGCTGCACAATGCCCTCAAAGGATATATCCGGTTAAATCTCAAAGGATTTCAGCGGATAGAACCGGGCGGGATCCTCTTTACTTTCAGTTGTTCCCAGGCCGTGAACAAGGACCAGTTCCGGGCCGCTGTGTTCACGGCGGCAGCGCAGGCACACCGCCGTGTCCGCATCCTGCACCAGTTGCATCAGCCGGCTGACCATCCTATCAATATCTATCATCCTGAAGGCGAGTACCTGAAAGGATTTGTCCTGTATGTGGAATAACCGGACGATGATCATGGAGCATTTAAGTCACTAAACAGATGATGAAATTTTTAGGAATTATTCCGGCACGGTATGCCTCTACCCGTTTTCCGGGTAAACCCCTGGCCGTCCTGGGGGGCAAGACCGTTATCCAGCGGGTCTATGAGCAGGTGGCAAAATCATTGCCGTGTGTCTATGTGGCTACGGACAATATCCTCATCAGCCAGGCCGTCCAGGCCTTCGGCGGAAAGGTCGTCATGACAAGGGCGGACCACCAGACGGGCACGGATCGCGTGGAGGAGGCGATGGAAAAGATCGGCGGCGACTGGGAGGTGATCGTCAACATCCAGGGGGATGAGCCTTTTATCCGGCAGAGTCAGATCGAAGCGGTCTGCCGGTGCTTTGATGACCCGGCCACGGAGATCGCTACCTTAGGGAAGCGGTTCACCTCCATGGATGCGGTGGAGAATCCGAATTCTCCGAAGATCGTCCTCGACCGTAACGGTTTTGCCTTGTATTTTTCCCGCAGCGTTATACCTTTTATCCGGAATAAGAAGAGGGCTGAATGGCTGGAGGATTATCCTTTCTTGAAGCATCTGGGCATTTATGCCTACCGGCGGCAGGTCCTCAAGGAGATCACGCGGCTGCCACAGGGACGACTGGAAAAGGCGGAGAGCCTGGAACAACTCCGGTGGCTGGAAAACGGCTATCATATCAAGGTCGGAATGACGGAGGTGGATACGGTCGGAATAGACACGGCGGAAGACCTGAAAAGGGCGGAGAGGTTTTTGAGAGAACAGGGTTTACAGGAGGACTGATATTGGATCGCAGGGAGTTTGATAAGAGCATTGCCCGTTTTATTGCTCATCAGCATTTGATGGAGAAAGGGCGGTTATACCTTGTGGCTCTGTCCGGAGGACCGGACAGTGTCGCTTTGCTGAGGGTGCTGGCAGATCTGGACTATCAGATCGAGGCGGTACATTGTAATTTCCGCCTCCGGGGTGACGAGTCGGACAGGGATGAGGCCTTTTGCCGCCACCTTTGTCAGTCCTTTCATGTCCCCTTTCACGTGACGCATTTTGATACCCGTACTTATGCTGCCCTGCACAGGGTGAGCATCGAGATGGCCGCCCGCGAACTCCGCTATCCGTATTTTGAAAAACTGAGACAGGCCATCGGAGCTGCGGGCATCTGCGTCGCTCACCACCAGGATGATTCCGTGGAGACGGTGCTGATGAACCTCCTGCGGGGAACGGGACTGAAGGGCCTGGAAGGCATTCTTCCACAACAGGGCTATCTGATCCGTCCTCTCCTTGGCGTGAGCCGTTCTGACATCGAGCAGTACCTCAGCTCCATCGGCCAGGACTTTGTCATCGACAGCACGAACCTCATTGATGACGTAACACGTAACCGGATGCGCCTGGATATTATCCCTGCGCTGGAAAAGATCAATCCTGCCGTTAAGGAGAACGTGGCCAGGACGGCCCGGTATGCGGGAATGGCCGTGCATGCGCTGGAACATTATATCAACAATTATATCTCCTTGAAGTCAGGCATCGAACTCTATCTGCCCCAGGAGACGGGGGATGAGACGATCAAGGATGCCTCTGCCGTGATCACCGTACAGAGCATCCGGGCATTCCCTTCTCCTGAGTTGCTGCTCTACACGATGATTTACCTTTATGGCTTCAGCGGCTTCCAGGCCGAGGAGATCTATGAATCCTTGGACAAGTCCGGGAAGGTGTGGCGCTCGAAAACCCATGAGCTCTTACTGGACAGAGGTAAGATCGTGATCCAGCCCCTGCCTGGACAACCCCTGAAGGACCTGCGGATCCCTGAGCCGGGGACTTATGTGCTGGCGGACCGGAGACTGCGGATCGCTTATGCCCGGCCTGTAATATCCAAGGACAGTGATGCCGCCACACTGGATGCCGGGAAGGTTGAATTCCCCTTGACGCTCCGCCTTTGCCATCCCGGTGACCGGTTTGTCCCTTTCGGAATGCAGGGAAGCCGGCTGGTAAGTGACTTCCTGACGGATCTAAAATGCAATCTTTTTGAGAAGCAGCGGCAATTAGTGCTGGCGGATGCTGCCGGGAAGATCCTCTGGGTGGTCGGAAAACGTACGGATAACCGTTTCCGGATAGATTCCCATACGGTCAAGGCTTTGGTGGTGACCAGCATTGATCCTTCTCGCGAGGGAGATTTTTAATAAGTTCCCGGATTGAATCGCGGGGAGATCCTCTTCCTTAATTTTTCCAAATAATTTGGTAGTTAGATGGGAATTAACTATCTTTGTAGATGTTATCAAAGCATTTCCCCATGAACTTTAAAACTCAGATACTGACATTATTATTCGTGCTTATTCCGTTAGCAATCAGTGCTCAGAAGATTACATTAGGCTCTTGTACGACCCGTGATGGGGGGATGTATAAGGGTGAGATGTCAGGCGGGAAACCTTATGGAAAAGGGAACACCCTCTACAAGAACGGTGATTCCTATGAAGGGGAGTATGTCAAGGGCAGGCGCCAGGGGTATGGCGTCTACACCTTCAGCAATGGTGAGAAATATGAGGGGCAATGGTTCCAGGACCAGCAGCATGGGAAGGGGACTTTCTATTTTGCCAATAATAACAAATATGCAGGCCTCTGGTTCCGGAACTTCCAGCAGGGCCACGGTGTCATGTATTACTATAATGGGGACCGCTACGATGGTGACTGGGTTCATAACCAGCGCCAGGGAAGGGGAACCTACACCTTCTCTACGGGAGCGTTCTACCGCGGACAATGGAAGAATGACGAGAAGGAAGGCAAGGGGTTCTTCAACTGGGGCGACGGCTCTACCTATGACGGGATGTGGGCTGATAACATGCGCAACGGAAAGGGAACCTATAAATATTCCGACGGTGACGTGTATACCGGAGACTGGCAGAATGATATTCAGAACGGCAAAGGGGTATATAAGTTTCAGAATGGTGATCGCTACGAGGGAGATTATGTACAGGGCGAACGGACCGGACAGGGCATCTTCACCTATTCAGATGGTGACCAGTACACCGGCCAGTTCAAGGAAGGAATGAAGGATGGACAGGGTACCATGCGGTGGAACAATGGTGACCTGTATACGGGCCAGTGGAAAAATGATGTCCAGGACGGGACCGGCAAACTGATTAAGAAAAACAAGGATGTGTTTGAGGGCCAGTTCAGCAAGGGCAAGGTGGATGGAGAGGTCTTCATCCACTATGCCAATGGTAATACTTTCAGAGGGGTGTATAAGGATGGCCAGCCCAATGGACCGGCTGTGGAGGTAAACAAGGATGGAACACGCTTTGAAGGTAATTATGTCAATGGACAAAAGGACGGCAAATACGTGGAAAAAAATAGTAATGGTCAGATAACGGCTCAGGGAACCTATCATCATGGGGTGAAGGAAAACTGATCTGTCATGACTAATGTTTTATGTGATTATCTTAATTAATCAATCATCATGATAAATAAAACGGAGAAACCTGAAATGGGAATTATAAAGAATGATCCATATCTGGAACCTTATGCCGGCGCGATCAGTGGAAGACACGATCATGCGGTATGGAAACTGAACCAGTTGACGCAGGACGGCCGGATGTCGCTCCGCGACTTTGCTGACGGTTATGACTATTATGGACTCCATAAGTCTGCTGACGGCTGGGTGTTCCGTGAGTGGGCTCCTCATGCAACGGGCATCTGCCTGGTGGGCGATTTCAATGGATGGAAGGAGACGGATGCTTATCGCTGCACCCGTCTTGAGGGAACCGGAAACTGGGAACTTCATCTTCCTGAGAATGCCGTCAGCCATGGCCAGTTGTATAAGATGCATGTGTACTGGGACGGAGGGGAAGGAGAGCGGATCCCCGCCTGGGCACAACGGGTCGTCCAGGACGACCAGACAAAAATATTTTCCGCACAGGTATGGCATCCGCGCCGCTATGTGTGGAAGAAGAAAAAATTCATACCTACAACTTCTCCTTTGTTGATCTATGAATGTCATATAGGGATGTCCCAGGATGCAGAAAAGGTGGGCACCTATACGGAATTCAAGGATAATGTCCTTCCGAGAATCATCAAGGATGGTTATAACTGCCTTCAGATCATGGCCATTCAGGAACATCCTTACTACGGGAGTTTCGGATACCATGTGAGCAGTTTCTTTGCTCCCAGTTCGCGCTTCGGCACACCTGAGGAGTTGAAGGCGCTGATAGACGCGGCTCATCAGGCGGGACTGGCCGTAATCATGGACATCATACACTCCCATGCGGTCAAGAATGAAGTCGAGGGACTGGGAAATCTGGCGGGTGATCCGGATCAGTATTTTTATCCCGGCGACCGTCATGAGCACCCGGCATGGGATAGCCTGTGCTTTGATTATGGGAAGGATGATGTCATTCATTTCCTGTTGAGCAACTGCAGATACTGGCTGGAAGAATTTCATTTTGACGGTTTCCGCTTTGACGGCGTGACCTCAATGTTATATTACAATCATGGACTGGGAGAGGCCTTCACGAATTATGGTGACTATTTTAACGGCCATGAGGATGATAACGCCATCTGCTACCTGATGATGGCCAATCAATTGATCCATGAGGTTAACCCTCATGCCATTACGATTGCCGAAGAGGTCAGCGGCATGCCCGGCCTTGCCGCAAAGTTTGAGGACGGCGGCTATGGCTTCGATTACCGGCTGGCCATGAATATTCCTGATTTCTGGATCAAGATCATCAAGGAGAAACGCGATGAAGACTGGAAACCGAGCAGTATTTTCTGGGAGGTGAAGAACCGCCGCTCGGATGAGCGGACCATCTCTTATTGTGAATCCCATGACCAGGCTCTCGTGGGGGATAAGACCATTATCTTTCGTCTGATCGATGCGGACATGTACTGGCATTTCCGGATTGGTGACGAGAATGAAACGGTACACCGGGGCATTGCGCTTCATAAGATGATCCGTCTGGTGACCCTTTCAGCCATGAATGGCGGTTATCTGAATTTTATGGGGAATGAGTTCGGACATCCGGAATGGATTGACTTCCCCCGTGAAGGTAATGGCTGGAGCTATAAGTATGCCCGCAGGCAATGGCATCTCGTGGATGACCAGGGTTTATACTATCATTACCTGGGTGATTTTGACCGGGAGATGCTGGAGGTGGTAAAGGGGGAGCCTGATTTTATCCGGACCCCCGTGAAAGAAATCTGGCATCAGGACAAAGATCAGATCCTGGCTTTTATGAGAGGAGACCTGCTCTTCGTCTTTAATTTCTCTCCCACGCGTTCTTTCACTGACTATGGTTTCCTGGTTCCCAAGGGGGACTATCAGGTGGTGCTTGACACGGACAGTCAGGCCTTCGGGGGCGATGGGCGGAATGATGATGCAATGAAGCACCTGACGAGTTGTGATCCGCTCTATGCCAGTCAGAATAAGGAATGGCTGAAACTGTATATCCCTTCCCGTTCTGCGCTGGTGCTTAAGAAAATGTGATCAATTGCTATAAATATTTAGATGATGAGAAGGAGTAAAAATAGCACAGTGATCATGATGGTGATCTGTACTATTGTTTTCATGGTTTTCACTTTCTGTTATCTGTTCTTCTATCAGAATGACATCCTGGCAGTAGAGCAGCATGTACTTTCTGGGGGACGAACACACTATAATCGGATATTGGGAGCGATCCTCATCACCGGTATATTATATCTTGTCCAGGTCGGCGTTTTCGCCGTTGCACGACTGAGGAAGCGGACCCACGCCTTAACCTACTTGCCGTCGTTCCTCCTGTTGATCTTCATAACGGATGTCAGCCCCCACATTGACCAGGGCTTTTCTTTCGGGGCCTGGATATGGGTGTTCCCCTTAGTCCTGATCCTGTATGTCCTGTGTGTGATGTTTGCCAGGGGATTCCAGACCATTGAACCGGACATGAATTCTACGGGGATTTTTTCCCAGTTGACCTGGACGAACCTGCTGGAGATGGTGGCGATGATGCTTTGCGTAGGTTTTTTCAGTAATAACAATGAGGTGTTTCATCACCGGATGCGTGCCGAGTCCTGCCTGATCAAAGGAGACTGGAGGGGAGCCGTGAAGGCTACCGAAGGGATTGACGAGGCGGACAGCAGTTTGACTTTTCTCAGGGCTATAGCCCTTTCCCATGAAGGGAAATTGGGCGAAAAAATGTTTGAGGTACCGGTGACAGGAGGAAGTGAGGCCATGCTGCCCAATGACAGGAGTGTGAAATGCATGATGTATCCTCAGGATTCCGTTTACTTATGGCTGGGGAAGCTCTATGTCCAGTATATGTCCCCCCTGCATTACCTGAATTTCTCTTTCAGGCATCATTCCGCAAAGAAGGCCGCGGGAGACTATCTCCTTACAGCCTATCTGATGGATAAGAATCTGGATGCGTTTGCCGCTACCATCGGGCTGTTCTATAATCTGGACAGCGTGATCCCCAAGCATTACAGGGAAGCGCTCATCCTTTACACGCACCATCGTGCAAGGCCACGGATCGTTTACCATTCTACCGTGATGGATGCTGATTTCCAGGATTATCAGACCCTGGAACGCCAGAATCCGAATCCGTACCAGCGGCAGGCTGCCATCCGTGACACATATGGAAATACTTACTGGTATTACTGGCAGTACGGAGGGAAATGAGGTGATCTCTTATTCTTTCGGAGGAAGGGTGCCGGGATTCTTCTTCTCGGCATATTTCCGGAGTGCAGCCAGCAGTTCCTGGTTCTCGCTCTTTTTGCCGATCGTGATCCTGAGGCAGTTGCCGCAAAGACGTACCCTCGTGCGGTTCCGGACGATAATCCCATCGCTGACCAGATAATCATAGATGGACTGGGCGTCTGTCATCCGTGTGAGGAAGAAATTTGCCTCTGTGGGATAGACCTTTTCACAAATGGAAAGTTCCTTGACCGCCTGCATCATCTTCCCCCGCTCCAGAAGGATGATCTTTACCCATTTATCCACGGTAAACGGATCCTTCAAGGCTTCCAGGGCTTGCCTTTGAGTCAGCATATTGACATTATACGGGTATTTTACCTTATTGAAAAGGCCGATGATTTCCCCGGAGGCAAAGGCCATTCCCATACGGATAGCTGCGCATCCCCAGGCCTTGCTCATCGTATTGAGGACAATGAGGTTGGGGTGCTGTCCCAGTTCCTTCCTGAGAGGACTCTCTGACGAGAAATCACTATAGGCTTCATCGACGATTACGATGCCTTGGAATTTTTTCAGTACCCCTTCTATCGTATCCCGCCGGATTAAATTTCCACTTGGATTATTAGGGGAACAGATCCATATCAACTTGGTGTTTTCATCACAGGCATCAAGGAGTTTGCCGGCAGTGATCTGAAAGTCTTCGTCAAGCAGGACGGGCCGGTATTCGACATCATTGATATCCGCGCATACCTTGTACATCCCGTAGGTCGGTTCGATGGCGACGACATTATCCCTCCCCGGCCTGCAGAAGATACGGTAAGGCAAGTCTATCGCCTCATCGCTCCCGTTGCCCAGGAAAATGTTCTCCGGCGGCACGCCTTTTACCTTGCTCAGCGCTTCCTTAACGTTGCGCTGGAGAGGATCCGGATAACGGTTAAACGGTGCATTGTACGGGTTCTCGTTCGCATCCAGGAAGACATGAGCTTCATGTCCTGCATATTCATTACGCGCGCTGGAGTAAGGCGCAAGATTCCATATATTCTCTCTGCACAGGTCTTTTAAATCCTTCATAATCAGTCACTTTCCTGTTTCTTTATGGACTGTATCCTCAGTCTCATGGCATTGGCATGTGCTTCAAGTTGTTCATTCTCAGCCATGCATACCACACTTTTTCCGATACTTTCTATGCCTTGCCGGTCAAGGTGCTGGAACGTAATCTTACGGTTATAACTGTCCAGGTTGACTCCATTATAAGCCAGGGCATAACGGTGTGTGGGAAGGGTATGATTGGTCCCGCTGGCGTAGTCTCCTGCACTTTCACAGGCATACTCTCCCAGGAAGACAGAACCGGCATTGATGACCTTCCGTGCGAGTTCGTCATAGTTGCTGACTGCCAGGATAAGATGCTCAGGAGCGTAGCAATTGCTGAGGTCAATGGCCTCGTCAAGGTCATGGACAAGGACGAAATGGGAATTGTCAAGTGCTTTTGAAGCGATTTCCTTTCTGGGCAGTCGGACAAGTTGGGTGGTTATCTGCTTTTGAATTTTATCCAGGTTGGCCTCTGAATCCGTGATGAGCATGACTTGGGAGTCAATACCATGTTCAGCCTGAGACAGGAGGTCTGCTGCTACAAATACAGGATTACTGTCCTTGTCAGCGATGACACACACCTCACTCGGGCCGGCCGGCATGTCGATGGCCACGTCGTGCAGGCTCACCTGTTGCTTGGCAGCCATGACATACTGGTTTCCAGGCCCGAAGAGTTTGTAGACCTTGGGGATGCTCTCTGTGCCGTAAGCCATGGCGCCGATGGCCTGGACTCCTCCTGCCTTATAGATCTGGCTCACTCCTGCGATCTGGGCTGCAGCGAGGATGGCAGGATTCACTTTTCCCTCCCTGTCAGGAGGTGTACAGAGTATAATTTCCCCGCATCCTGCGATAACGGCAGGCGTGGCCAGCATGAGCACGGTGGAGAAAAGAGGGGCCGTTCCTCCGGGAATATAGAGACCGACCTTCTCGATCGGCACGCTTTTCTGCCAACAGGTAACCCCCTTGGCCGTCTCGATCTTGCTGCCGGTGAACTGCTGGGCTTCATGAAATCTGGCAATATTGTGATGTGCGAGTTGCAGGGAATCCATTAATTCTTTCGAGCAATGTTTCACCGCTTCCTTCTTCTCTTCTTCCGTAACTGCCAACTGTTTGAGAAGGACATGGTCAAATTTCTCTTCATAGCGTTTTACCGCTTCGTCACCATTTTCTTTGACCTCCTGCAGGACCTCGCGGACCGTTGCATTCAGTTGGGAAACATCCAGGTGGGGACGTTTGACGATCTCTTCCCAGGAATCCCGTGCGGGATATTTGATAATATTCATTATGCTTAAAGTATCATTTTCTCTATCGGAGTCACCAGTATGCCCTGAGCCCCTAATTCTTTTAACTTACCGATAATTTCCCAGAATCTCTCTTCGTCGAGGACGGTGTGGATAGAGCACCATCCCTCGTCAGCTAATGGGATGATCGTCGGACTTTTGATGCCGGGTAGGACTTTCGTGATGGCACCTACCTTCTCTTTCGGACAGTTCATCATCACGTATTTCTTCCCTTGTGCCGACCTTACGGCCGCGAAGCGGAAGAGCATTTCGTCCAGGATCTTGTGTTTCTCTTCATCCATGTTCCGGTTCCCGATCAGTACCGCTTCACTTTTCATGACCACTTCCACCTCTTTCAGGTTATTGCTCATCAGCGTGGAACCCGAACTGACAATATCAAAGATCGCGTCGGTCAGCCCGATCCCCGGACTGATTTCTACGGAACCTGTGATGACGTGAATGTCGGCACTGATATTGTTCTTCTTCAGGAATGAACGAAGAATATTCGGATAGGATGTAGCAATCCTGCGGCCATCAAACCATTGCAGTCCGGTGTAATGGACCTCTTTGGGGATGGCCAGACTCAGGCGGCATTTGCTGAATCCCAGACGGGATATGATCTGAGCCCTTTCTTTTCTTTCTACAAATTCGTTTTCTCCGACGATGCCGATGTCGGCCACACCGTCCGCTACACTTTCAGGAATGTCGTCATCCCTTAGATAAAGTACTTCCAAGGGGAAATTATTTGCCTGGACAAGAAGAATCCGTTTGGATGCAGTAACTCTGATATCTGCCTCTTTGAGCAGGTTCATCGTGTCGTCGAATAAACGACCCTTTGATTGAACAGCTATTCGTAACATGTTTAACTTTCTGATATAATTCATGCAAAAGTACCTTTTTTTGTTCATATTTGCAACAATATTTGTATTTTTGTACCGGATTTGCATGATGAAAAAAATTTTATTGATTATATTTCCACTATTCCTGCTGGCAGGCTGTTCAAACAGGCAGGCTCCAGAGATCACTCCGTGGGGGACTGTCGTAGGAGGGAGCGGGACGAGTGCCGAGACGTCACCGGGCAGAAGGTTTTCACTGGATGACATCATGAACAATGGCGAGATGATTATGCTTACTCTTTCCGGTCCTGAATCTTATTATGATTATCAGGGGAAAGGTATGGGACTCCAGTATCTCCTGTGTGATCAGTTCGCCCAGAATCTCGGTGTCTCCCTCCGGGTCGAGGTGTGCAAGGATACGACAGACATGATCCGCCAGTTGGCTGAGGGCAATGGTGATGTCATCGCCGTTCCCCTGAGCCGGAACTTGCCGGAGAAAATAAAGAAAGACCTTCTCTTTTGCGGAGTGAGCATGGATTCGGCAAAGACACAGTGGGCCGTGAACAAGGACAACAAGGAACTGGCGGATTCACTTAACCATTGGTTCAAACCGGAGATGATTGCGAAAACGAAAAGGGAGGAAAATTTCCTGTTGAGCACGCGGAGCATCGTCCGTCATGTCTATTCTCCAATGCTCAACCCTACTGCGGGGATCATATCCCGCTATGACGGCTACTTCCAGATGTTTGCTCCTATGGCCAGGATCGACTGGCGGCTGATGGCGGCACAGTGCTATCAGGAGAGTTGCTTTGACCCTAATGCCCATTCCTGGGCGGGGGCTGAAGGACTTATGCAGATCATGCCTTCGACGGCCTCTCACCTGGGGCTGGATATGGGGCAGTTGCATGATCCTGAGGCTAATGTGGCTGCTGCGGCAAAATATATGGCTGAATTGGGCGGACGTTTCAGTGATATTCCTGATCCGGCCGAGCGCTGCTATTATGTGCTGGCCAGTTATAATGGGGGATACCAGCATATCCGCGATGCCATGGCGCTGGCTTCCAAGTTCGGGCGGAATCCTTATAGCTGGGGAAATGTATCTGAGTTTGTCCTGAACCTGACCATGCCTCAGTTTTATAATGATCCTGTGGTCAAACACGGATATATGAGAGGGGATGAAACGGTTGATTATGTGAACCGGATACGGAGCAGATGGTCAGAATACCGTGGGGTTGCCCGTGGCAAAGGATTCAGTCCGGGTGGCTTTGGCATCATGACCCCTCATCGTTCCCGTCATCGGAACCGTTTCCGTTGAGGCTTGCATCTCTGGCAGGCAGGTTACGGGCGGAAGCGGATATATGCACGGTCATCAAAGCTCTTGTTGCCTGCCTTCAGCCCTTTGGTTGCCAGGAAGGTCCGGAGATTTTGCGGGTCTTGCTCCAGTTGGCGTGCCAGCAGTTGTTCACTTTCTTCCAGCGTGGGGCGGAGGAAGGGATAGCCGTCACTGGCCAGCACCAGTTGTGTATCCGGTGAACAGGGACAAGGGATGACGATGATCCCCTTCCGGTAAACAGGGAAACCGTCAATGACGGCATAAGTCTTGTTCTGTCCTTCTCTCATCGCCTTGATCAAGTCGGGGATGATGGCCTTCCTTGCCTCTTCCGGAGACAGGCCGTGAAGGATCAGCGAGACCCGTTTGCCGGCGATTTCCTTCTCTTCCGGTTTGCTGTTTTCCAGGAGTCTGCGGTTGATGATCCCCTGGCAGTCACCGATCATCCATATTTCATTTCGTGACCGGCTGTAGAGGATAACACTTGCGGTCATCCTGTCTTCAGGATGAGCGGAAAGATGATCCATGCTTTCCCTGGAATAGTGACCTCTGATCACTTCTGTTACCCCGTCACAGAACTCATCCACTGTAGTTTCACGGGGGAGACGGCGGAGAAAGTCAGAGATGAGGAGCATACAGTAGCGTCCGTTTCTTTCTTTCCCCGAGATGCGTGAGTCTGTTTTGCTTGTGCTGCCGTCAATGACACCGATGAAATCATCGGTGGTCACGATTCCATCTTCGCAAGTTTCCTGACTTTCCTTTCCTGTTATTCTGCTTTCCAGTATATTCATGATGATTTTCTCCCCTGGCCGTTGTCCTGGTCATACGTTCCCCTCTGCGGTCTGCACGGTTGCTGCTCTCCCTCGTCGTCCGGAAGTTCTTCGCGTTCCCGTTCTGCCGGGGATGGTCTCCGGTATGGGTGTGCTCCTGATCCGTTCTTGAACGGTCTTTTTTCCATTCGAATCCTCCGCCCACGGGCCTGTCATTGAAATGAACATGGCAGGGTTTGCCCTGGGGGGAATAGGTCCCCTTAGGATAGAGACGATCGATGAGGTCTGCACGGCCGATACGGCGCAGCTCATGCTCTATATTGCGGCGTTCCTCCGGCAGGTACCAGAAGAAAAACTGCCGCTGGGCTTTCTTTTCATTCTGGGTCTTTGCCGAATATACCGGTTCAAGGGTATACGGATCATATCCGGTATACCACATTTCTGTAGCGATCGTCATCGGCGTCGGCGTGAAATCCTGCACCTGTTCCAGATGGAAGTTCAAGTCTTTGGTGATGACGGCTAGTTCTGCCATGTCCGCTTCATGACATCCGGGATGCGAACTGATGAAGTAGGGGATCAGTTGTTCCCGGAGTCCAGCTTCTTTATTGATCTGGTCAAAAATCCGCTTGAAATCATAAAATTCACTGAAATCCGGTTTCCTCATGAGTTTCAGAACATGAGGAGAGGTATGCTCCGGTGCTACTTTCAGCCGGCCGCTGACATGCCTGGTGATCAGTTCCCGGGTATATTGCCTGGTGGACTCATTGGCCTTTTCATCCTTGCTCTGATGGAGCAGCAGGTCATACCGTATACCACTGCTGATAAAACTCTTCTTGACTTCTGGTAACGCATCCACAGAGTGGTAAATATCCAGGAGCCTGGAATGGTCTGTAATCAAATTCGGGCAGATCTGAGGATTGATACACGAGGGGCGTTTGCAGTGCTCACAAGCTTTCTCATTCCGGCCGTGCATCCCGTACATGTTGGCCGAAGGGCCTCCCAGGTCAGAAATATATCCCTTGAATCCGGGCGAATGTACCACTTGTTCAACTTCTCTCATGATGCTTTTCTTGCTCCTGCACACTACAAATTTGCCCTGGTGGGCAGAGATCGTGCAGAAGGCGCATCCTCCGAAGCATCCCTGGTGGATATTCACGGAAAACTTGATCATCTCGTAAGCAGGGATGACCTTTCCGCGGTATTTCGGATGGGGCAGCCGTGTGTAGGGCAGGTCAAAACACGCATCCAGTTCGGGTGTCGTCAGCGTAGGATAGGGAGGGTTGACCACGGCATAGACCCCGTCGACTCCCTGAAGCAGACGGTGGGCATGCTTCATGTTGGCGGCCTCCTCGATATATTTATAGTTCTCCGCTTCCGCCTTTTTTGAACGCAGGCACTCTTCATGGGAGTGGAGCACGATGTCCTCATCCGTAATCCCTCCGTCAATATCCTCCTTACGGGCCAGATAAACGGTCTGAGGGATGTCATGGATGGATCTTACCGGCCGTCCATCCTCTAGTTGATGGCAGAACTCGATGATTGATTTCGGTCCCATCCCATACAGGATAAGGTCAGCGCCGGAATCACAGAGAATACATTTCCGCAGATGGTCCTGCCAATAGTCATAATGGGTGAGCCTTCTCATGCTGGCTTCCACACCTCCGAGGACCACAGGAACATCCGGAAAAAGTTGCTTGAGGATCCTGGTGTAGACGATGGTGGGATATTCAGGTCTGCAGTCATGGCGCCCGTCAGGGCTGTACTCATCCTGGGACCGTAACCGTTTCCCCGCAGTGTACTTGTTCACCATGGAATCCATGACACCTGGAGAAATCGCAAAGCACAGTCTCGGCCGTCCCAGTTTCTTGAAATCCCGGTAGTCGCCGTGCCAGTCGGGCTGGGGTACGATGGCTACCTTATAACCTGCTGCCTCCAGGCTGCGGCCGATGACCGCCTGTCCGAATGACGGGTGGTCAACGTAAGCATCCCCTGAGAAGATGATCACGTCGAGTTGATCCCATCCCCTCAATTCACATTCCTTCCGGGTTGTCGGAAGGAAGTCGGTCAATTGATAAGCCAATTCTTTTGTCTGTTTAATCAGTTACATCCAGCGGGTCTTCGCAGGAAGTTTGCTGTTTTGTTTCCCAGTTTTTATACAGATCGACCAGTTTCTGGAGTCCGAAGGCTTTCATGTTGTTGTTGTAGACGACGTCAAGGCAAAGGTCGAGGAGATTCTTGTCCTTGCCGGCTTCTGATTCGAGCAGGGAGCGGATATTATATCTCAATTTATCCAGGACATCTTCATTTACAATTCCATTGCTGTCAACGAGATTCCGTAACAGTTGGTACTTTTCTATTGTTTTCAAGTGGGCATCGCTGACTTCAATGCTGCGAGTCCCTGAAGGATTGGCTTGAATCTTATGCATAGTTGTTAATTTAATAATTATTGATGTTATTTTCTTAATGAATCATTTTGTCGTTTGTGCTCCCGGGGAGGGCTTGAAACAGGGAGCCCCTCAGGATGCAATGGTTTTAGATAGTTCAGGATGCCCTGCATGATCCTGGTGCGGTCATGGTCATTCTTGATACATTCAAAGGGGAAGCCCATGGTGAAGCACTTGTAATCATTGCCCTGATAGGCCACGGCAGCTGGGCTGCCGTCACTGTATTGCATGGCGCAGATGGCGCTTCCGGTGGGAGAGAGGATGTCCGGATGGGTCGCGGCATAATGCTTGTCGTTGAGGCGGTGCCAGAACCCAAATTCCATTCCCAGTCCGTTGACGGTCTCCTGAATATCTGCGGCACTGTCCGCCTGGTCAACGATCTTCAAGTTGTCCCGTAACCACTCCTTCTCATCGGCTCCAGTCATATCTGACCCTATATAAGAGCCGCTGACCAGAAGGCTCCCGCCCTGAAGGAGGTAATGGTGCAGGAGTGGGCGAAAGGAATAAGGGAAGGTCTTATAGAATTCTGGCGTATAACCGTCGAATTTTTCCAGGCCCAGTATGAGGTCTACAATGGCATAGTTCTCTAATTTCACTTTTCCGCTCTGGACAGATTCCTCCGAACAACTTGCCACCTGATATTTGCCACTTCCGGCAATGGCCTCTGTATGGCAGAAGGGGTAGTCGAAATCATTTCCTTCTACGAAATGCCCGGCCATCTCATCCCCGCCGTACCCGAGTCCGCCCGGTCCTTCTTTGCCGATCCGGGAGCGATCGAAACATTGCTGAAGGCCATTCCATCCTGCGGTAAGCCCATAGCTCACCCCCGGATCTGCGCTCATGTCAAATCCCTGGAGGGAATCATTGTCAATCACCTGCGGTGAGGCCAGCCGGTCAAAGCCGTTGATGATCAGCAGGGTACCCTTGGCCTTCGGGCAGTATAAAGCCGACAGGATTTCCGAAGGGAAACTTTCTCCACCGGCGTTGCAAGCTGTAATCTTAAAGCGATAGGGGATATTGGGCAGCAGCGGGATTTCACAGGCATTTGTCCGGATATTCGTGCCATTGTCGAATCCTCCCTGCCCTTTTGCCACATAGACATTATAGGAAGAAGGAACGGCTGTCGGTTCCTGTGGGTCACGCTGGCCATTCCAGGACAGCACCGCTTTGCCTTTATCTTTCAGGATTACTGAAAAGTTGGTCGGAGGAAGAGGCTCTACGGTATAGTCCTGCCCATGGTTGGTGCTGATAAAGCGGAGGATGGTCTTATAGATGGAGCGGGCCAACGTAAACTTGAACATGGGATCCTGTGCAAGTTTGACATCTGGGAAATTCTGATGGGAAAGAGTTTCCAGGATAGCTGACGGAACTTCCGGAATGCGCGTTTCTGAATAGTTGCGGTCCCAGAGATAGCGCTTGTTCCACTGGTGGTATTTTGCAGTGATGTCCGTCGTGACATTATTCAGAAGAGCCCTGGCAAAATCCTTGGACGTTTGCCGGGAGATGCCGGAACTCAGCATACCGTCATTAAAGTCAGTTGTGCACACGGCTAGGCTGCCCACCAGACTTCTCCCGTCAGGAGCGAACCCTGCATCACTGTGTATGGCCAGGGATAATTCGATGGGCACATTCTTACCTTCCAGCGTAGGCATGTAGACACTGCCGCCACCTAACCAGTTGGTCATCAGTGACCTTGCATTAATATCATCAGCATAATCGTCGGTTCCCTTTCTACTGCTGTATACAGAATAGGGTGCACCACTCCACTGTGCAGCATAGCGTGCCCCTTCCAGGCAACGGGGCAGACCGGAAACCATTCCGCCACGGGCAATATTTCCCATTCCGCCACCGAAGCGTACGGCATCGGTAGTGACAATACCCTTTTTAGAAGCCTGGTTCGTCACGACTACCCGGTTTGCCGGCGAGCACCCCTGGTCGAAACGGAAGGTGCCTAAGTATACCCACGTTCCGCCTCCCATTCTCTGGTTGACCGTGAACGTTGTAGACTGCCCCTTGTGATAAACGATATAATGAGCATCTTTCACGCTGTTCGGGAGGGTCTGATAGCTTACATAAACGGCATATCTGCCCGTTTCAGGGATGTTAGGCTGATAGTCAACTTCGCTGTAATGTTTCTTCCTGGTCGTCTTGATTTGCCGTAGTGTTCCCCTTCGGAAAGGGTTGTCTCCATCATGCAGGATCTCCCCATGATAGGCAAAGCCTACGGAGTCACAGGTCTTCCAGTCCTTCCCGTCATTGATCTCCTTATAATAGGGGAGATGGATGGAGTCATCATTGTCTACGATCACTTCATGTGTCTGCCAGTCACGTTCCCGAGGCGAGAAAACCGTTGCTCCGGCATTTTGGAGCATCGGAATGAGAAAGGGGATCACGATGGTCTGGGTGAACAGATCCTCCGTGGTGCAGAAGAGGTTAGGCCGCTGCCATACCCATCGGTCCCGGTTATTGTCATAGTATCTGCCATGTGAAGCCCACAGTGAGATATGCCGGTCAAGTAGTCCTCTTGTAATCAGATTCGGACGCGAGACATTGAACACCCAGGGATCATCCTCATAATTGATCTTCCCCCATGCTCGTGTATTCCCGTCCAGGTATTGTGCGGGGAGAGTCTGGGTAACCGCCAGCAGACTGAGCAGCAGTAATGATTTTTTAAATATCGGTGTATATTTCACTATGTACCTCTAATAGAAAAGAATTCGTATCCCTGATGCTTCCGTCGGAGTGATATTCTTTATAGTTCGCCAATTGTGAATTTTTCGGGCTTCTTACCTTTGAAATCCTTGAAATAGAGTTTGATCCTTCTCATGTCTGCGTCAATGTCACCGCTGGGGGAGAGCGTTTCCGTACACTGGATGAGTTTCCGCTGGTAGTCACAGCCATAGAGGAGGATGGGCAGGTGGGCATTAAAGGCAATGTAATAAAATCCTTTCTTCCAGTCCGGGTTCAGGCTCCTGGTTCCCTCCGGTGTGATGCAGAGCACAAAATGTGGCTCTTTCAAAGCTAACCGGGCGAGGGTTTCTGTCATGCGGGAGTGCTTCTCGCGGTGGACGGGGATGCCGCCCATCTTTCGAAAAAAAGACCCTAAAGGCCAGAAGAACCATTCTTTCTTCATTAAGAAATTTGCCTTGATCCCTTCTGCGTGGGCATATAATTGTCCGATCAGCAGATCCCAGTTACTGGTGTGCGGGGCTAAACAAAGAATATATTTTCCGGGCTGGGGCTGGGTGACTACTTTATGCCATCCCATCTGCTTATATAACAGCCATTTGCAGACTTTCTGTAACATGAATGTGATTTTTAATTTCCTAAGTTGGAAATCTGGTCGATGATTTCTGAAATCTGCTTGTTGAAATCTTCTTTCAAATCCTGGAAATATTTCTGGGGTTTCATGCCTGGCTCCGGATGGGAGATGCGACTGATAAAATTGGAATGAACGGTCAGTATAGAGGTCAGCAGTGCTTCCACATCTTCCTTCTCCGTCTTCCGCCCTCCATAAAGATCTGCTGCAATACATTCTGCAAAAAGATCACTACAGATATAATTGATCCTGCGTTTTAAGAAACGTTTATTTTTCATTTCATCTTTACTATTAAATGATTGATTTTTTCTGTTAGCCAGTTCAAAGATAGATAAATTTCGGGAAACAAGGAAACTTCTTCGTGAAAAAACTTATAAAACTCAGAATTTAGTAATCATTCTTTCGTTTTATCAGAGAAAAATCCTAAATTTGCATAAGATTTAATATTTCAACGATTACTAAATTAATAAACGATGGAAAAAAGTGTTTTACAGGTAGAGAGAGCTGCTTATCAGCCTAAACTGCCTAAGGCCCTTCAAGGCGGCGTACAGGTCAGTGAAGGGGCTCCTACCCAGAGTGTGGCTGACCGGGAAGAAATCAAGAAACTGTTTCCGAATACTTACGGTTTGCCTCTCGTAGAATTCGTGCCGGGAAAGGAAACCGGAGTGTCAAGGAAGTTGAACGTTGGGGTTATCCTTTCCGGTGGGCAGGCTCCCGGCGGACATAATGTGATCTGCGGTATCTTTGACGAACTGAAAAAACTCGATCCTTCCAATCGCCTTTATGGCTTCCTGATGGGCCCTGGTGGCCTGGTGGATCATCAGTATATTGAGATCACGGAAGACCTTCTCAAAGACTACCGGAATACAGGCGGTTTCGACATGATCGGCTCCGGACGTACCAAACTTGAGAAGGTGGATCAATTTGAAAAGGGATTGAAGATTATCCGTCAGTTGGATCTTAAAGCTATTGTCATCATCGGCGGCGATGACTCGAATACAAACGCTGCCGTTCTTGCGGAATATTATAAAGCCAAACAGTATGGCGTACAGGTCATTGGATGCCCGAAGACGATCGACGGCGACTTGAAAAATGATCAGATCGAGACCTCTTTCGGTTTTGATACGGCTACGAAGACCTACAGTGAGGTGATCGGTAACATTGAGCGTGATTGTAACTCTGCTCGGAAGTACTGGCATTTTATCAAACTGATGGGTCGTTCTGCTTCTCATATTGCTCTGGAATGTGCCTTGCAGACTCAGCCGAATATCTGTCTGATCTCAGAGGAAATCCAGAAAAAGGATATGACCTTGAACCAGATCGTGGAGAATATTGCCAAGGTGGTTGCCTGTCGTGCTGAGCAGGGACATAATTTTGGCGTTGTCCTGATTCCTGAAGGCCTGATAGAGTTTATCCCCGCTATCGGCCGGTTGATCGGCGAATTGAATGACCTGCTGGCTGCCCATGGCGCTGATTACAAGGATCTGGATAAAGATGCCCAGCGGAAATATATCATGGCCCATCTCTCCCGTGAGAATGCCGAGACTTTTTCGACCCTTCCTGAAGGTGTAGCACGTCAGTTGTCCCTGGACCGTGATCCTCATGGAAATGTCCAGGTATCCTTGATAGAAACAGAGAAACTGCTTTCTGAAATGGTAGGTGATCTGCTGGCTAAATGGAAGAAAGAAGGAAAATATAATGGGAAGTTTGCTGCTCAGCATCATTTCTTCGGTTATGAAGGTCGTTGCGCCGCTCCTTCTAATTTCGATGCAGACTATTGCTATTCTTTAGGAACCAGCGCTGCACAGTTGATCGTCAACGGGAAGACGGGCTATATGGCCATCGTGAAGAACCTGACAGCCGGCACGGATAACTGGAAGGCCGGAGGGGTGCCTATCACGATGATGATGAACATGGAGAAACGTAATGGGGAGATGAAACCCGTGATCCGGAAGGCTTTGGTCGATCTTGAGGGCAAACCGTTCAAGACTTTTGCTGCTCGTCGTGAGGAGTGGGCCAGGGAAACGGAATACGTCTATCCTGGACCTATCCAGTACTGGGGTCCTTCTGACGTATGTGACCGTACGACAAAGACCCTGGAGCTCGAACATAAATAAGTTTGATTTTTTCAGGAGTCACAGAATAAACGGCTTCCGCATCGGTAAGGGCGGAAGGGGGAGAGAAGGGTCTTGCCTTTGACCTCGTACGTTTTTTCTGTGGCTCTTTTATGATCATGACGAAACGAATGACACATCCACGCAAAACAACTTCTGCCTATTCGGCGAATAAGAATGGGAAGAGGAAGAAGTCCACTTCGACGACCCGCCGGAGATACGTTCGTCATGCTCGTCACCCATCCTTTTTCTCTCCTTATTCTTTCCTGCATTTTCCCTCTATCAAGAAAAACAAGTGTGCCTGGCTTATCGGGGCGATAGGGATCATGATCCTTTATATCTGGGTCTTCTATCATTTTTTCGTCGGTCCCACAGGATTCCGCTGGAGAGCCCTTTACAGCGATGCTGATTATCCTCAGGGATATGAGATAGAAGGTATTGACATTTCACATTATCAAGAGAATATTGACTGGGAAGAACTCCGTAATGCGATGATTAACGGTTGCCCTGTACGTTTCATCATCGTCAAGTCTACGGAAGGTGCTTCACAGGTGGACAGCAAATTTTACAGTAACTTCCGGAATGCCCGTGAATATGGCTTTATCCGTGGGGCCTATCACTACTGGAGCAATAAGAGCAGCGCACGCCAGCAGGCTTACTATTTTCTTGAAAAGGTGCATCTTACGGAAGGAGACCTGCCACCGGTATTAGACGTGGAGCACAAGCCGCCCAAGGAATCTACGGAGGACTTCCAGAGGGATGTGCTGACATGGTTGCATATCGTGGAAGACCGGTATCATGTGAAACCGATCATCTATACTTACTATAAGTTTAAAGACCGTTATCTGAGCGCGCCTGTCTTTGATGATTATCCTTACTGGATCGCTCACTATTATGTCAAGAAGGTGGAATACAAGGGCAACTGGAAATTCTGGCAGCATACGGACGCCGGCAAACTTTCGGGGATCAAAGGATACATCGACTTCAATATCTATAATGGGTCTTATTATGACCTTAGAAAACTGACGATTGGTTCCCAGGAAGATACTTTTGATGATGATAATTGACCGGATGCAACCTGCCCGCAGGAGGTATTTGCCGTCTTCCGTCCTTCAGGGGAGCCTGAAAGAGAGGCAGGCCCATTCCCCATCGTTTCGCTGCTGCTCCCTTTCGAGTCCTGATTGGCTGGCTTTTCTCAAGAGGACAGGTATATCGGAGAGATAGAATCCACTGATCGCTAAAACTCCTCCCGCTTTCATGACAGACTTGAATACGGGCATGTCCTGCAATAGGATATTGCGGTGAATGTTTGCAAGGACACAGTCGAATTTTTCGTTAATCTTCCGGAGAATACCGGAATCGCCCTGCAGAACTTTCAGATTACGGATTCCGTTGATCTCTGCATTGTGTCTTGCATTCCTTACGCTCCAGTCGTCAATATCGTAACCGACGGCTTCTTCTGCACCCATCTTTAATGCTGCTATCCCCAGGATGCCTGTCCCGCAACCACAGTCCAGGACCCTCTTCCCGTTTAAGTCCATTTGCAATAAGGTTGAGAGCATCATGCGTGTGGTCGTATGCGTGCCGGTTCCGAATGCCTGTATGGCATCAATGCCGATCTCGATGTGATCAGATGAGATTCCCGGATGAGGATCTCTGTGATGTCTGGCATCATATATAAGTATGGTGTCATCAACAGTGATCGGCTCGAAACCGCTGTCTTCCCAGTCCTTGTTCCAGTCTTTATCTTCTATCCGACGGGTCTGGTAACTGATGTTAACCCCTTTGACCGGCAGCGTCTGGAGGTCCCGGATCAATTCCGTTTCATCAAATCGTTGTTCCTGGACATAACCGTCAATGCCTGCCGGAGTATTGACAAAGGATTCAAAACCTGCCGGAGTCACGGCGTCTGCAAGAAGATCCCTGACGGTCTGGAAGAGAGCTTCTGGACTTTGTATGCGAAAATGAGTTACTAAATATTCCATATCAATGTTAAATTCTTATTGCAAATATATAAAAAATAGGGAAAAACCTACTTCCATTTAGGGTTTTTCTGTACTTTTGTAGCATACAAAGTTTTATCTTTGTAATGAAAATAAAATAAAAATTATTCATCAAAATAGGAGTAAATATGAAAAGGATAGTTCTTATAGCTCTTCTTGCAGGCCTGGTGCCGATGTCCATGATGGCTCAGGACGACCTTTACTTTTCTCCTTCAAAGGAGAAGAGGGCAGAGAAAGCCATTCGTCCACAAAATACTGATCCGATGGCCGATAATTACTGGTCGGGGTCCAGGAGAAATACGGACGAATACAATCGTGATGGACATTTCGGGAGCAGTTACCAGAATGTCGGTAAGGACTCCCTGGGAAACGATATTGTAATGTTTGACAGGGGCATGCATCCGGATACAACCTATATAGATACTGCCTTTGCCGATGAATATGGTCCTGGTGATGAGGATTATAGATATGCCCGGGACATGAGCCGCTGGGATGGATATTATGATCCATGGCTGTACGATGAATATGGCTGGGGACCTTATTACTGGCGTGCTCCCTACTGGGCATGGAATGATCCCTGGTTCGGGGATTACTACTGGGGGCGATCCCTGGTTCTATGGAGATTACTGGGGAGGCTGGTATAATCCCTGGTATTACGGCTATGGCTGGGGTGGCTGGTACAACCCCTGGTACTATAATTATTGGGGCGGCCCGTGGTATGGCTACTGGGGCCCGACTTATGTTTATGATAACCGTGACTATGGTCACATGGGCGGTTTGACGGGTGGCCGGAACTGGAGCCGTGCTGATGACAGAGGCGGTTCTGGCAACTTTGGACGTTCCGGCAACTATAACTCGAATTACCGTACTTATACGTCCGGGCGCTCTCATTCTTTCGGTGGCAGAAGTTATAATAATACCACCAACTCCGATCGTAATTACAGTTCCAGCCGCAGCATGCCTTCCAATTCATTTGGAAACAGCAGTTTTGGCGGAAGTCGTTCCGGTGGCAGTTTCGGAAGTGGCAGCTTTAGTGGCGGTGGCTTCGGCGGTGGTCATTCCGGTGGCGGCTTCAGTGGTGGTCACTTCGGAAGTGGCAGAAGATAAACAGACGTTTTAGTAAATCCTTTATGACGTTTTAGTAAATTCTTTATAATGAAAACGAAATATATTTTAGCGGCTTTGGTGCTGGGAGCGGTACCGGCCGCTGCTCAGGAGACTTATCAGGATGCTAAATTGATGGAAACGGACCTGAATGGGACTGCCCGGTATATCGGTATGGGGGGTGCCATGGAGGCATTGGGAGCAGATATTTCAACTATTTCTTCCAACCCTGCAGGTATCGGCTTATTCCGAAAAAATGTGGTGAACCTGACGGGGGGAATGGTTATGCAGTCGGATGCCAAGACCCATTTCAGTGCCAATGGCATCAATGATTTCCATTTTAACGGTCATTCAAATCTTCCGAGTTTTGACCAGGGTGGCTTCGTATGGTCATCGCGGACAGGCATGGATTCGTATTTGAACTTTGGTTTTAACTATCATAAGAGTCGTAATTTTGATCAGATCCTCAGCGCTGCAAATACGTTGAGCAATGCGTCACAGAACAAACTTACGGCCATCAAGGACCGTAACCTGCCGGCAAATGCGGACTGGGCGTGGAATGGCGTGGATCATAATTACAGTCAGCTGATGGGTAAAAGCTCGGATGGATACCTGGATTACCTGAATGGCTCTGCTTATGCGTTCGGACAGTATGCTCATGGATATATCGGGGAATATGACTTTAATATCAGCGGTAACATTCATGACCGTATCTTCCTGGGTCTGACTTTCGGCGTACATGATGTCCACTTTAACAGCCAGAGCTATTATACGGAGAATCTCGAACAGAGTGCTATCTCTGAAGACTGGGAGCATCTGCGTATCACCGGAACGGGATATGATGCAAAGTTTGGTGCAATCTTTCGGCCTATAGAAAATTCTCCTTTCCGTATCGGTGTCTATATCAGTACTCCGACTTTCTATGATCTGACGCTCAATGGATGGAATGATCTGACGATGACAGGGGTGAAGGATGGTAAGACGGAGAGTGATAGTCCTCAGAATCCGTCTTATGCCGACTATGATTTCAAACTCTATTCTCCCTGGAAGTTCGGTATCTCTCTGGGACATACTATCGGCAACTTCCTCGCTTTAGGAGCTACATACGAATATGCTGATTATGGAAGTATAGATAACCGTATTAATGATGGCAGCTATCAAGACTGGTACGGGAATACCTATGATGATTCCCATAGTGACGGCAGGATGAACGATAATGTGGAGAACGTGCTGAAAGGGGTGAGCACTCTCAAATTTGGTGTTGAGTACAAACCTATACAGAATCTGGCTTTCCGCATCGGGTACAACTATTTATCCCCGATGTTTGATAAGGATGGTATCCGTGACGGCTCCCTCGAGTCTCCGGGGGTGGCCACGGCAATGTCAACAGACTATACCAACTGGAAGAGCACGAACCGCTTTACTTGTGGCGTTGGCTATCAGTTGAACCAGTTCTCAGTTGACCTGGCTTATCAGTACAGTCAGACGAACGGTGACTTCTATCCTTTCATGACCTATACGGGTGCTCAGGATGCCGCTGACAATAATATCGCAACGGCTTCAAAAGTCAACTTGAAACGCAATCAATTGGCTTTGACGTTAGGATACAGGTTCTGAATGATCCCGGTCATCGTGGGAGGAGGGGCGTTCCAGAATCCTGGGTGACTGGATGCCCGAAGATAGAATTCCCGATGCAGACATCATTACCTGCATCGGGTTTTTATTTGCCCGAAAGTGACGGATTCTTCCCGAACATGATCCTTAGGATGAATTTTCTGTTGCCGGGTATTCCTGATCATTTTATAAGGTTGGGCTTTTAACCATCTTATTATGTTTCAGGAATAAAGTGGCTCAAATCATAGGGTTGTTGTTTACAGTATATCTATGATTCTATGGCCTTAAAGTCACAGACCTTGACATCTGATTCAGGGGGGTATAGTCCTTGAGGAGCAATATGCACCATTTTGGGGTACCGAAATGGTGTATATTGGGGGGCGAAATGCACCATCGGCTACAATTGACTATCGTGAGAATCAGTGACTATGATTCTTACTTATCATTAAAACAACAACAATATTATTTGAACCGGTATTCCCTTTTGCAGATACGTGAAGACTTGACTTGCTGAAATGAAAATTTTTATTTACCTTTGCCTGCAACAAAGTATTTGTCATGAAAAAAATAACTCTCTTCCTTTTATTGTGTCTTACCAGTCTGTCCCTTTTCTCTCAGAACAAGAGAGAGTTCCGGGGAGCCTGGATACAATGTGTTAATGGCCAGTTTATCGGCAAGTCCACCGGAGAAATTCAGAAAATGCTCTCCCTTCAATTGGATTCCCTCCAGGCAGATGGCGTCAATGCGATATTCTTTCAGGTACGTCCTGAATGTGACGCCCTGTATGATTCCAAGTTGGAACCGTGGAGTCGTTTTCTTTCCGGCAGACAGGGACAGGCTCCATCCCCTTATTGGGATCCGTTGCAATGGATGATCGGGCAGTGTCATCAGCGGGGGATGGAACTGCATGCCTGGATCAACCCTTTCCGGGCCAAGACCACGACGACACAGGAGTTGTCCAGTAATCATATCGTCATCAGGCGCCCTGATCTGGTTTTCAGTTATGCAGGACAGTTTATCCTGAATCCCGCCTTGCCGGAGGTGAGAGATTATATCTGCAAGGTGGTCGATGGCATTGTCAGCCGTTATGATGTGGACGGTATACATCTTGATGATTATTTCTATCCGTATCCGGCGGCAGGACAGGTCATTCCTGACCAGGAAGAGTTTAATCGGAATCCTGCAGGATTCTCGAATATCGGCGATTGGAGAAGGAACAATGTCAATCTTTTCATCAAGCAACTTTCGGCAACGATTCATCACGAGAAGCCATGGGTGAAATTCGGGGTCAGCCCCTTTGGTATTTACCGGAACCAGAAGAGCTCGCCCACCGGATCGGCAACCAACGGTCTTCAGGACTATGATGATCTTTATGCGGATGTGCTGCTATGGATCAATAAGGGATGGGTGGACTATTGTGTTCCCCAACTTTATTGGCGGATAGGATACCCGGTAGCAGATTATTCCACCTTGATAAAATGGTGGAATCAGTATGCGGGTAACCGGCCATTATATATAGGAGAGAATGTGACCGGAACGGTTCAGTCGGCTGATCCGGAGAATCCGGAATCTAATCAGATGCCGGCAAAATTCCGGTTGCATGCCCAGAACAAGAATGTGGAGGGAACAGTTCTCTGGTATGCCAAGGCGGTAGCTGATAATGTGGGAAATTATGGTCATGTGCTGCGACGCTATTATTGGCGGTACCCGGCCTTGCCTCCGAAGATGCCCTTTCTGGATGATAAGGCCCCGAAGCATCCCAAGAAGGTCAGAATGACCTGGACGGCTAAGGGACCTTTCCTGACCTGGAAGTGCCCGAAAGCGAAGAGATGGGGAGATGTCGTCAACCGTTATGTCGTCTACCGGTTTGAAAAGGGGGAGAAGGTCAACCTCTCTGATCCTTCAAAGATCAAGGTGATTACGTATGGTACGAACTATCCGCTGCCTTACCTTACGGGGAAAACCAAAGTTACTTATGTGGTGACATCCCTGGACCGGGTGGGGAATGAGAGTAAAGGGGCGAAGAAGAAAGTGAAACTTTAATTCTTGTTGTGTCTGGGCATTACTGGTAAAGGGGGAGAGTCATACGATATGATTACTGATGCAGGAAAGATCCTTCAATATGGATGGTCTCTTCGTCGATCAGCTCTTGTAATGCTCCTTTCAGTGCCGTTTCAGTCACATTGAACTGGCGCAGTTCTGTGAGAGGATGTTTCTTCCCGTCAGACAACAGATCCAGGATCATCTGCCGGACAGGGGCCAACCGCTTTTCCGAATAGAGATCCGTCTGATGGGCCAGGCAGACATCACATTGCCCGCAATCCTTGGTGTGTTCCTCCCCAAAATAATGCAGGAGTTGTCTGGAACGACAGATATGGTCATTTTCGGCATAACTCAGCAAAGCACGGATCCGACGGATGTACTGGTCCTTTCTGGTCTCGTATACTTCTTTGGGGATGATGATCTGGTCAGCATCCTCCCGCCTTTGCAGGTAGGTGATATAAGGCGTTTTCTTTTGAGGAATAAAATCGATGATTCCTTGTGCACTTAATGTCTTCAGGACGATATAGACTTGTTGCTGGGTATAGCCCGACTGCTGGGCCAGAAAACTTTCATCAATGTACACGTAATCAGTGAACAGTCCCCCGTAGAGTCTAAGGAGGGCAGTAATGACCCGTTCTTCAGCCTTTTCCCGGTCTTGCAGCCGGTAGAGTTCATCCCTTCCGATCTTGAACATGAGCCGTGCCTGACCGTCGGGCTGACTCTCATAGTGGATGTATCCGGAATGTTCCAGGATGTGAAGGGCAGAATCAACCGGGATCGGAAAATATTTATAAGTATAGCAAAACCGCTCAATGTCAAATTCAAAAGTCCTTCCCGTTCCCGTGCCTGTGGCAATCTGATAGAAATAGGCCAGATGCTCATAGACATCCCTGATATAATCTTTTGGCGGAAAGGTGTTGGCTGCACGCTGCTTCAGTATCCTGTGATCGCTCTGGTTATAGAGCAATACGGCATACGCTTTCCTGCCATCACGGCCGGCACGCCCTGCTTCCTGGAAATAGGCTTCTATGGAGTCGGGGAAATCTGCATGTACGACGCAGCGTACGTCTGCCTTGTCGATCCCCATACCGAATGCGTTTGTGGCCACGATGACCCGGGCTTTCTCTTCCTGCCAGGCTTTCTGCCGTTCATCTTTTGTCGCCGGAGTCAGTCCGGCATGATAATAGGTAGCGCTGATACCTCCATCTGTCAGCAATTTGCAAATCTCCTTGGTTTTTTTCCGGCTTCTCACATATACGATCGCACTGCCTTGAAGGGAAGAGAGGATATGGATCAGTTCTGCATTCTTGTCAGTGGTCTGCCTGACCACGTAAGCCACGTTCTTTCGTTCGAAACTCATGCGGAAGACGTTCTTCTCTCTGAACTGTAGTTTTTCCTGAATGTCATCTACCACTTCCGGCGTCGCTGTAGCTGTCAGGGCGAGGACAGGCACCCCTGGTTTCATCTTTCTGACCTCAGCAATATGAAGATAGGAAGGTCGGAAGTCATATCCCCACTGACTGATGCAGTGGGCCTCGTCCACGGTAATGAGACTGACCCGGATATGACGGAACTTTGCCTGAAAGAGTTCTGAAGAAAGTCGTTCCGGAGAGATATAGAGGATCTTGATCCCCCCGAAGATGCAGTTTTCCAGGATCTGGACAATCTCGTTCCTGGATCTTCCTGAATAGATGGCATCAGCGCGGATCCCTCTTTGGCGGAGGTGCATGACCTGGTCTTTCATCAAGGCGATGAGTGGTGTGATGACGATACATACCCCTTCCTGGGCCAGTGCCGGAATCTGGAAAGTAATGGATTTTCCGCCTCCTGTCGGCATCAGCCCTAAAGTATCCTTTCCTGAACAGATACTTTCTATGATGGGTCTCTGGATACCCCGGAAGTCGGAATATCCCCAATACCGTCTGAGTAAATCGAGATATTTATCGGTCATATACCTTTCTCCGAAAGATGCTGTTTTCAGAAGATTTACTGCTCTACAAGATCATCAGCCGAAGGCCGGATGTCTTCTATCTGGAGCTGTACCTGATTGTGCTTGAAAATATTGTCTTCAATGGTATAGGCAATATCGAAACTCCTTTTGCTCTTGATGTATCTTGCGGATGCACTCTGTCCGAAAGCGATGCCATTAAGGACATTGCTCGACTTGGAGTCAACTAATTCTAATTTGATATGTTCCTGATTCCGTCCCACCACTTTGCTGGTTCCATAGTCATATACGCCTATCGTACAGAATATGGGCTTTTCATTCAAAGGGCCGAAGGGAGCGAATTTCTTCAGGTCACATCTTAATTTATGTGTGATATCCTTAAAATCAATGACCCCTTCGATATTGATGATCGGTTCTATCTGCTCGGGTGAGATATGCTCTTCTACGTATTTTTGAAACCGGTCACGGAATTTCTTCACGTTTTCCCATTTCATGTTCAGGGCTGCAGCATAGGGATGCCCTCCGAAACTGGTCATTAGGTCACGGCAGCTTTTGATGGCCTGGTATACATCGAATCCCGGTACACTCCTGGCAGAACCGATAGCGAACTCGCCTGCTTTCGTCGTATCTTTCGTGATGATAATCGTAGGCCGCGTATAGATCTCTGTGAGCCGGGAAGCAACGATGCCGATAATTCCCTTCTTCCAGTTCTCGTTGTAGAGTACGATGGAGGAGCGGTGTACCTGACTATCCAGCCGTGATACAATGTCATTAGCCTCCTTGGTCATTTTCTTATCAATGCCTTTTCGCTGCTCATTGTACTGGTCTATATTCCGTGCCATCTTCAAGGCCGTGTCATAATTTTTCTCCACCAGCAGTTCTACGCTCTCCTTTCCGTTCTCCATACGTCCTGAAGCATTGATCCTCGGCCCTATCTTGTAGACGATGTCGCTCATCGTAATCTCCCGTCCGCTGAGGCCACAGATGTCAATAATGGCTTTCAGGCCGACATTCGGATTTTGGTTCAACCGCTTGAGGCCGTGAAAGGCTAAGATCCTGTTCTCATCTATGACCGGCACGATATCAGCGGCAATGGCTACGGCACAGAAATCCAGCAAGGGGATGAGATGGGAGAATGAAATTCCATTGTTCTTGGCGAATCCCTGCATAAACTTGAATCCGACGCCACATCCGCAGAGGTATTTGAACGGATAAGAGTCGCCGGGCTGGAGAGGATTGAGAACGGGGATGTCGTCCGGCAACTGTTCTTCCGGATCAATGCCGTGATGGTCACAGACAATAATGTCTATATCCTTGCTCCTGGCATAAGGCAGCATCTTCTCAATTGCCTTGAAACTGCAATCCAGGATAATGATGAGTTTGACACCTTCTTCCTTTGCCTTGTCTATTCCGATTTTGGTCAACCCGTAGCCTTCATTGTAACGGTCTGAAATATAGTAGTCAATATTGGAATAGAACTGCTGCAGGAATTTATATACCAGAGCCACGGCCGTGCATCCGTCCACATCATAGTCTCCCCATACGCGGATGCGTTCTTTCCTTCCCATTGCATCATTCAGCCGGTCAACGGCCAGGTCCATATCTTTCATCAGGAAAGGATTGATGAGATCAGCCAGTTGGGGGCGGAAAAACCTCTTGGCTGCGGACTCCGTGTTAATGTCCCGATGGATTAACAGCCGTGCCAGGATAGGACTGATGTTCAGTTTCTCTCCCAGTTCTTTAGCTGTCTTTTCTTGCTCTGATGTAGGTGTTGTGTATTTCCATTTAAAATGCATTTTAATCGTTTTTATTTCTGTGTGTAAAGATACAAAAAAATGCGCAAAGTTGAAAACTTCACGCATTTTTTATGAAATGGATCTTTAATCAAATCCCGAGTTTTTTCCGAATATCTTTAGGAACAGCATTCCTGTTGACCATGAAATCCATCGTCTTGTAAGCGATATAAGCCTTGGTCATATACCATATACCCTTATAGTCTCCATATTTGCCCCAGGAATTCTTGACCATATAATATTCCTTTCCGTTCTGGTCTTTGGCGATGCCGAAGATATGCATTCCATGATCATCCGTAGTCTGCCAGTCATCAAAGGCTTTCTGCCTCATCTCCTGTGTCGGTACGACCTCCGGGGCATTGATGCCTAATGAATCCAGTTTGTCCTTTTTCTTGTCACTGGAGAGTTTGAACCAGTGGTCGGCATCAGTACCGGTCATGGAACGGGCCTTTTTCTCATCCAGAGCGATACCCAGACCTTTACGCGTGAAGCCGTCTTCGGTCACATCACCTCCCCAGGCTATGGTATAACCATTGTTGATCGCATTGTCGATGATCCGGCAGATGTCATCAATAGGGACGTTCCAACTTGGAGCCCAGCGCCAGTTGTCTTGTACCTCTACCGGAAACTCTGTCCAGAAAGGATGGTGGGTATAAGAGGTAAAACTTACATAGTCATTCCAGTTCAGGCCGAGACTTGCTGCAAAACTTTTCGGAGTATAGGATTTGCCCTCATAGACGAAGTGGTCAGGACATTTGCCCAGGTAAGCGTCCAGGATACCTTGCAGTCCGTTGATCCATGCCCCTGAGAGTTTCTTTAAGTTGCTTTTTGCAATTCCGTCAACGTATGGGGTCATTGCCTTGAAAAACTCCCCGAAATCGGCCAGGGAGTCTCCGTATAATGTTCCAGGTGCAGGCATGGCACTTTCCGGGACTATTCCGTAGTGTTCGATGCAATACAACGGATCGTAGGATGAGCCTCCCTCAGAGAAACTGACATCCCCGTGCATGCGCACGCTCATGATCGCACGGTCACGATAGGTCTTATTGGCAACGTACATCTCGCCGAGATCATAGGTCTTCCCCGTCTTCTTCAGAATTTCACTTTCAAAGAAACTCAGGGTAGAGTAGTCCCAGCAGGTGCCGCTTCTGTTCTGGTCCTTGATGCTTGTAATCGGGTTCTCCTTGATTACCGTAAAGACAGGTTTGTTCTTGTTGACTGAATCTTTTGTTACCTTGGCATTCGCTCCTGTGGCAAATAGAGCCAGGAGCGCGAAAGCTAATACTTTTTTCATCTTTTTCGTCTTTTTATAATTGTTGATGGATGTTAATAGGATGTCAGTTGATACACATCCCTACTGACTGTCAGACCATTCTCCGGCAGTACTCTATAGGAAGGAAAAGGGGGATGGTTATTCCTTGATATTGTTTGCCATGAAGGCTTCTATATCTTTTGGATGATAAGGGATACGGTCCTTTCCCAGGAATCTGCAACCGTCCTTGGTGATGAGGACATCATCCTCAATACGGATTCCTCCGAAATCCTTATAAGTCTCGAGTTTGTCAAAATTGATGAACTCCTTACAATGGCCACTTGCTTTCCAGTCATCGATCAGAGCGGGGATAAAATAGATGCCCGGTTCATCGGTCACGATAAACCCCTCTTTCAGTCGGCGCCCCATCCTGAGGCAGTTGGTCCCGAATTGTTCGAGATTGGGTCTGGTTTCTTCATCAAACCCGACGTGGGTCTGCCCTAAGCTTTCCATGTCATGGACATCCATGCCCATCATGTGTCCCAGGCCATGAGGCAGGAACATGGCGTGGGCTCCGGCCTTGACGGCTGCTTCAGTATCCCCTTTCATCAATCCTAACTCCTTGAGTCTTTCGGTCATCAGTTTGCAAATGGAGAAATGCACATCCATCCATTTCACCCCGGGTCTGGCAATTTTCAGGGTATAGTCGTGGCAGGCTTCTACGATAGAGTAGATTTCCAGTTGCCGCTGTGTAAACCGTCCGTTTACCGGATAGGTGCGGGTGTTGTCAGAACAATAATTATGAATGGTTTCAGCTCCGGCGTCACAAAGGACCAGGCGCCCGGATTCCAGTTGGCTCATGGACGGGTTGCCGTGCATGATTTCCCCGTGTTGTGAATAGATGGTCGGGAAGCTGACCATGGCACCGTATGATTCTGCTATTCCGGTGACTTGTCCTCCGATATATTTCTCCGTTATTCCAGGGCGTGTCAGGCGCATGGCAGTCGTATGCATCTTGTATCCGATTGCCGCTGCCCGTTCCAGTTCTTCTATTTCTTCAGGAGATTTTGTTGACCGCTGGCTGACCACTGCCTGGATCAGGTCGATGCTTGCTTCATCCTGTTGCTGGTTAGGATGGATACCCAGCAGATCAAATATCTGGAGCTTTATATCATACCGGTAAGGAGGAAGGAAATGTATCTTCCGCTTTTCGATGAGTGCCTGGTGACAGATCGTCTGGAGCTCTTTCATCGGGGCAGAACACTTTACTCCTGCCTGTTCAGCCATATCCTGTACACTGTCCACACTGCCATACCACACAATATCATCGATGCCGATGTCATTGCCGATCAGCGTTTCCTTGTCGTTGTCGATGTCAATTACTCCTACGAGGCCATCTCTGTTTAATCCGAAATAATAGAGGAAGGTTGAATCCTGACGGAAAGGATAATAACCGTTTGCAGGGAAGTTGCACGGGGCCTCGTTATTCCCAAATAAAAGGACAACGCCATTTTTGACAAGGGTCTTCAACTCTTTCCGGCGCTGTATATAAGTTTTTTTATTAAACAACATATTTTAATTACTTTCTCAATATTACTACGCAAAAGTACACATTTTTAACTGAAAAAGTGTTATATTTGCAACAAATATTGAATAATAGATTGAAATTTATAAATTATTAGCGTTTGATCTTATGGAGATAATCAGGAATACAGGACTGGTCTTGGAGGGTGGAGGCATGAGAGGTGTCTTTACAAGTGGGGTCCTGGATGCTTTCATGAAGCATGGTCTGTATTTCAAATATATTGTAGCTGTTTCTGCGGGAGCATGTAACGGGATGTCATACGTGTCACGGCAGCCGCGGCGGGCACGTATCTCAGACATTGACTATCTTGCCCGTTATAATTATATCGGTCTCCGGCATTTGGTGACGCAGGGATGTATCTTTGACCAGAAGCTCCTTTATGATCAGTTTCCTAATCAGTTGCTGCCCTTTGATTTCGATACCTTCTTCAATTATTCAGCAGGTTTTGAAATGGTAACGACCAATTGTCTTACGGGGAGAAACTTGTATCTGACGGAGACTTCCGACAAGCAGAGGGCCTTGGATATTGTCCGTGCTTCCAGTTCGCTGCCTTATGTCAGTAAGATTGTTCATGTGGACGGCGTGCCGATGCTGGATGGGGGAATAGTGGATTCTATTCCGGTCATGCGGTCCATCAGCACGGGGCATCGGCGGAATGTGGTGATCCTGACCCGAAATAAGGGGTGGAGGGATGACAGCAAGGATAGGAAAGTGCCCTATTTTATATATAAGAATTATCCCCGGCTGCGGGTTGCCTTGAGCAAGCGACATGTGTCTTATAATGAGCAACTCCAGATGGTGGATGACCTGGAAGCTGCTGGGCAGATTACCTGTGTCCGTCCGCAACGGCCTATGGAGGTGAAACGGATAGAGAAGGACACGGATAAACTGGAGCGTCTGTATGAGGAGGGTTTCTCTATGGGTGAGGTATTCTGTTCCCGCCAGGCGGCAGGGGATATCGAATTAGACTGAAAAGGACGGGCTGCTGGCAAGACCGGCTTTCTTGTCTGATCATAGTGAAGGGGTGCATGACAGGCCCTTTGAGGGCGTGGCCTTCCTCCGGCAGTTTTTATTCCTGCTCTTTCGGAGAATGGTGGCGCGTCCCGTCGGCTTTTTCCACATCCGTCTTTTTCAACAGGTCAGGGCGGAGCCGCCGGGTTCTGTCTACGGCCTGGTCAAATTCCCATTGCCGGATCTTGGCCTCGTTTCCGCTCAGGAGAATGTCCGGTACTTTCCATCCTTTATAGTCTGCTGGCCTGGTATAGATCGGCGCAGCCAGCAGATCGTCCTGGTAGCAGTCGCTCAGTGCACTTTGCTCATCGCTGATGCTTCCCGGTATGAGCCTTACTATCGCATCCGAAATCACCGCTGCGGCGAGTTCCCCTCCTGTGAGGACATAGTCGCCGATGGATATTTCCTTCGTGATGAGATGGTCCCGGATACGCTGGTCGATGCCTTTATAATGTCCACAGAGAATGATGATGTTATGAAGCAGTGACAGGTCATTGGCCAGATGCTGGTCGAATTGTTCTCCGTCAGGAGAGACGTAGATGACCTCATCATAGTCCCTTTCTGCTTTCAGTGCGGAGATGGCCCGGTCAATGGGTTCACACTGCATGACCATCCCTGCGCTTCCACCGTAAGGATAGTCATCCACTCTTCTCCACTTATCCAGGGTGTAGTCGCGGAGATTATGGAGTTTAATTTCCACAAGGCCTTTTTTCTGTGCCCGTGCCAGAATGGATTCGTCAAGGAATCCTTTGATCATTTCCGGCAGAACGGTGATGATGTCTATTCGCATATTACCGCAAAGGTATGTAAAAAAGGTCTGTTATACAAAAAAGGAAGCTTATTTCATCATTTCTATAAAGAAATCGTCGCCGTTTGTTAAAAAAAATGTAACTTTGTGCCCGATTAATGAATAACTTTAATTTCTAATGAAAAGAATCTTTTCCCTGGCCCTATTGATGGCAGCTTTTATGGGTATGTCTGCTCAGAATATCCAGTTGCATTATGATTTAGGACATTCTCTGGACAAGAGCCTGACTTCAAGGCAGAGTGTGACGACAACGGCCGAACTGTACAAGGCTGACAAGTGGGGCAGCACCTATTCCTTTATTGATATTTATTATCAGAAAGATGGAGTATCGGGGGCGTACTGGGAGTTTGGCCGTGACCTGAACATTACGAAAAACAAGCAGTTTGCTGCTCATCTGGAGTATAATGGAGGATTAAGCTCCAATGAGACGACGTGGCAGGCTACCCGTTTTCAGCATGCTGTCCTGGCGGGTCCGGCATGGAACTGGCACAACAGGGATTATAGTGCCACTTTCACGGTGCAGACCTTATACAAATATTATTTTAGAAGCCGTCATTACGAGGCTCATGCGTATAACAGTTTCCAGTTGACCGAGGTCTGGGGCGTTCAACTTGCCCATCATCTGATCACCCTGTCGGGGTTCTGCGATACGTGGTATGACCCTCATGTCAATGGCAAATGGATCATAACGAGTCAGCCCCAGTGGTGGATTAATCTGAATGCTGTCAGAGGTTGTGAAGTTCCGTTGAGCCTTGGCGGTGAAGTGGAGGTCAGCAACAATTTCGTCTATAATGACTATGGCCGTAACAATCGTTTCTATGCCATTCCGACTTTAGCCCTCAAGTGGACGTTCTGAAGTCCGCCTTCCTGTCAGTGTTCAGAGGCAAATCTCCGTATGAATTCATCTTCCGAAATCACCTCGACTCCCAGTTGGTGTGCTTTCTGATTCTTCCCGCTCGTGGAAGTAATATCATTATTGATCAGGTATGAGGTTGATTTACTTACGGATCCTGTCGCTTTCCCTCCCTGACTTTCTATATAGGCTTTGAGCTCATTCCGGTTTTTATAGTGATAGACATTTCCGGTGATGACGAAGGTCAGGCCCTGGCACCGTTCTCCTTTAGGTTTGCCGTTGTCCTGGGATACGTCAAGAAGATTCCAGAGACGGTCAAATTTTGCCTTGTTGTCCTTGTCCTGGAACCATTTTACGATCTGGGCACTCTTTTCCGGCCCGATGCCGGGGATCAGGGCAAAATGATCATCCTGCACATTTTCAGCTGCCGCTTCCTTGACCAGTTCTTCTATCGGGTAGGTACTCAGCAGTCGGTTACAGACATCTTTCCCGCACAAGGGGATACTCAGCGCGTAGAGGAGATGCCGGGCTTCTACCTTCTGGGAATGCTCGATGGATTGCCGGATATTCATGGCACTTTTGTCTCCGAACCCGTCCATGTTGGCTATTTCTTCAATGTGGTCCTTGAGGTGGTACAGGTCGGCATATTCGTTGACCCATCCCCGATTGATAAATTTATCCAGGGTCTGTTCTGAGATCCCGTCAATATCCATCCCGTCTTTACTGACAAAACGGGCAAACTTCTTCAACTGTTTGGCAGGGCATTTCTGGTTGGTGCAATGCAGGGTTTTCGTGTTGCTGCTCTCACTGATGACGATCTTTGTGGGAGCACCGCAGACCGGACACCGGTCAGGGATGGTCAGTTCTCCTACTTTCTTGTCTACCTGGATGACCTTAGGGATAATCTTGTTCGCCTTGATGACACGGATGACCGTTCCTTTTCCTCCGATGCCCAGTCGTTCACATTCGCTGATATTGCAGAGAGAAGCACGCTTGACCGTTGTCCCTTCCAGGCTGACGGGCTCGAACACGGCAACCGGAGAGATCGTTGAGGTGGCACAGCTCCATTCGATATGGTTGAGGACTGTACGGGCATTCTCGTCCTGCCATTTAAAGGCAAGGCCGGCTCGTGTGGCATGATGCCCGGTGATGGACCCTGTCTGCGAGTAGGCCCAGTCATCGTATGCGATGACCAGTCCGTCTACCGGGTAAGGGTTCTCCCGGTTTGTGACTTTGTGGGTCCACCGTCTGATGGCTTCATCCATATTCTCGCGGGTAGGGGATTGGATATATTCCCGGTCTACTGCCTTCATCCCATTTTTCTCAATCTGATTCATCCGGTCACCCCAGTGCGGCAACTCCTCTTCCGTATAGACGAGAGTGAAAGGAATCCACTGCAGATGCCGCTGCTTCACTTCCAGTGGATCCTTGAGGGTCAGGGAGCCGGAAGCCAGGTTACGGGGGTTGGCGTAGTCTTCATCACTCTCCAGAAGGAATCGTTCGAAATCGTTGTAGGAGATGACACATTCCCCTCGGATCACGGCGTGGCCTTTATAGGGAATGTTCTGGGGGATGCCCCCGATCGACTGTGCAAGATGGGTGATATTCGTTCCGATATGCCCGTTTCCACGTGTAACCACTTTCGTGAGGTGTCCCCCGTCAAAGGTGACTACGAGCGTCAACCCGTCGAGTTTCCAGGAGAGCCATACGGGTTTGCCGCCGGCCCACTTGACCAGATCTTCGGTTTTCTTCGTCTTCGCCAGAGAGAGGGCAGGAAATTCATGAGCTTCTTTCTGCCCGTTGATCTCATCGGCTGAGACATGATTGGTGGGAGAGTCTGCCAGGGTGATCCCCGTCTCTCTCTCCATCTGCCGGAGTTGGTCAAAAAGGTGGTCCCACTCATAATCTGTCATCATTTCCCTCTTGCCATTGTAATAGGCATCGGACGCTTCGTTCAAGCGATCGACGAGTTCCCGCATTTTATTTTCAGCCATCATATTTTCAGAATCTAAATCGACATTCAAAATGGAGGATGAAGGACGACCCTTGAATCCTTGTGCAAAGATAATAAATTTTCCGAAATCATTGGTGCCTGTGATGCAAAATGATTACCTTTGCAGCATGGACAAGAAAATCATTATCGGAATAGATGTCGGAATCTCAACGACGAAGATTGTAGGGATCAACCAGGAGGGAACCGTGATCTCTCCGATGCGTATCACTGCTGCTGATCCGATCACTTCCCTGTATGGGGCTTTCGGGAAATACCTTCATGAAAACAAGATACATCTGGATGAGGTGGAGCATATCAAACTCACGGGGGTAGGCTCTGCTTATATCAATGAAAATATTTACGGGAGACCTACTTCCAAGGCGGAGGAATTTATCGCGGACGGATTAGGGGCCCGCTATGAATCGAACCTGAACAGGATGATCGTCGTCTCCATGGGCACGGGGACCAGTCTGGTCCAGTGTGAGGGGGATGAGATTCGGCATATAGGCGGCATCGGCATTGGTGGAGGAACGCTCGCCGGACTGTGCCGTATCATGTTAAAGACGGATGATATGCGCCAGATAGTGGCTCTGGCTACGGAGGGGAATATTTACAATATCAATCTCTTCATTAAGGATATTTGCGCCAAGCCGCTTCAGGGACTTCCGATGTCTGCGACGGCGAGTCTGTTCAGTAATGCTAAGGCGAATGCTTCGCGGGAAGACATTGCCATAGGACTGATATATATGGTGCTGCAGGCTATCGGGAGCAGCAGTATCCTGAGCAGTCTGAACACGGGTATCCGCGATTTTGTCATGATTGGAAACCTTACCCTCCTGCCTCAGTGCCGGGAGGTTTATCCGGCTATGGAAAAATTATATAATGTCCGTTTCCGTATTCCTAAATACAGTGAGTTCTGTACCGCCATCGGCTCGGCTTTGAGTTATTTGCGGGAAAGGAACCAGGGGACGGCTCTTAAACAAAGTGATTAAGGGGGACAGAGGGACTATTGGACAATGGTTTCTACTGTGGATTGATGGAATAAGAAATAGTGTATGGAATCTTTAAGGGAATTATACAGAATAGGAAAGGGGCCCTCATCCAGTCATACGATGGGCCCTCAGAAGGCGGCACAGATCTTTTTGAAGCGCCATCCTGATGCGGCCGGCTTTGAAGTTACTCTTTACGGTAGTCTGGCTGCTACGGGGAAAGGGCACATGACGGATAAAGTCATCGAAGAGGTGCTGAGTCCTGTTGCACCGGTAAATATAGACTGGCAACCCCAGAAATTCCTGCCTTTTCATCCCAATGGGATGGAGTTTGTTGCCCGTGACCCTGGAGGAAACGTGCTGGAGGACTGGACCGTTTATAGTATTGGCGGGGGTGCCTTGTCTGAAGGAAAAGGGGTGAATGATCCGTTCAGGACGAAGGATATTTATACTATGAACAGCCTGACTGAAATCAGGGACTGGTGCGATCGCAATGGACGAAGTTACTGGGAGTATGTACAACAGTGTGAGGATGTCGGGATCTGGGACTATCTGAGAAAAGTGTGGCTGATGATGCAGGATTCCGTGGAGAGAGGGCTGAATCATGAGGGAGTCCTTCCCGGGCCATTGAATCTCCCCCGGAAGGCTGCAAATTATTACATCAAGGCCAGTGGATATAAACCTTCTCTTCAGAGCCGGGGGATGGTCTTTGCTTATGCCTTGGCGGTGAGTGAGGAGAATGCGTCCGGGGGAATGATCGTTACGGCTCCTACGTGTGGCGCCTGTGGCGTGTTACCTGCCGTGCTCTATCATTGTTACAAGTCACATGCTTTCTCTGAAATCAGAATTCTGCATGCTCTTGCAACAGCTGGACTCATCGGCAATCTGGTTAAGAAAAATGCGTCTATCTCCGGTGCTGACGTCGGTTGCCAAGGGGAAGTGGGGGTGGCTTGCGCCATGGCTTCCGCGGCAGGCTGCCAGCTTTTTGGCGGTAGTCCTGACCAGATCGAATATGCTGCGGAGATGGGACTGGAACATCATCTGGGGATGACCTGTGACCCGGTGTGCGGACTGGTGCAGATCCCTTGCATCGAGAGGAATGCCTTTGCTGCCGCCCGTGCTCTTGATGCTCAACTCTATGCTTCTTTTTCTGACGGTAAGCATTGTGTCTCTTTTGACCATGTGGTCCATGTGATGAAGTTGACAGGGCACGATCTGCCTTCGTTGTATAAGGAGACTTCTGAGGGAGGACTGGCAAAAGAGTATCTGAAAGATAATATGAATTTACAGAAATAAATCTTTTGCCTTCTGATCAATAGACACTTTCAAATTCTTTCAGGAAGTTGACATCATTCTCTGAGAACATTCTCAGATCACTGACTCTGTATTTCAGGTTAGCGATCCGTTCTACTCCCATGCCGAAGGCATAGCCTGTATAGACGGTACTGTCAATACCTCCTGCTTCCAGGACGTTCGGATCCACCATTCCGCAGCCCAGGATCTCAACCCAGCCGGTATGCTTGCAGAATGCGCAACCTTTGCCACCGCAGATATTACAACTGATATCCATCTCTGCACTCGGTTCTGTAAAAGGAAAATAACTCGGGCGCAGCCGTATTTTCGTGTCTGGTCCGAACATCTCACGGGCAAAGGTCAGCAGGACTTGCTTCAGATCCGTAAAACTCACGCCTTTGTCTACATACAGACCTTCTACCTGGTGGAAGAAGCAGTGGGCACGGGCGCTGATGGCTTCATTGCGGTAAACTCTTCCCGGGCATAGGATACGGAAAGGCGGCTGGTGCTCTTCCATGTAGTGTGCCTGGTCTCCTGAGGTATGGGAACGGAGGAGCACATTCTTCGTAACGTCTTTCGGATCACTCTGTTCGATAAAGAAAGTATCCTGCATGTCACGGGCAGGGTGGTCTGCCGCAAAATTCAGTTTCGTAAAGACATGAAGGTCATCATCTATTTCCGGTCCGTCGGCCAGCACGAATCCCATCCTCCCGAATATATCTATAATTTCATTCTTCACGACTGTCAGTGGATGGCGTGTGCCCATGCTGATCGGATAAGCACTGCGCGTCAGGTCTATATCATCACTCGTGGCATTGGCCTCTTCCATCTGGGCCCGGAGGCTGTTGATCTTCTCCGTGGCGGCTTTTTTCAATTCGTTGATCTTGATGCCGACAGATCTTTTCTGGTCCGTGGCTACATTGCGGAAGTCACTCATCAGTGAATTGATTTCACCTTTCTTGCTCAGATACTTCCGCCTGAGCTGCTCAACGTCTTCCACGTTCTTTGCCGAAAGATTATTAACTTCCTTCAGAAGTGTTTCTATCTTATCCAGTATCATGATGCAGTATAAAATTTATAATTTAATTGCAAAGATAAGAAATAAATCGGAAATAGGAGAAGGCTGAAAAAGAATTTCTCTGATATTGTACTCTATTAAGCGGAAAATATGTAATTTTGCGGTATTCATCGTTGTATGTTATAATTATGAGAAAGCTTGTATATTTTTTTATCATTGTTCTGGTGATGGGCGTATTAGGCTTTTCTGTATCTGCCTGTTCTTCCAAAAGGCCCAAGACAGTGGATTCTACGAATATAGACACTCTTGCTAAGGACACTACGGGAGAGGATTCTTCGGAGCAGTTGATTGCTTCGACGCCTATGCCGAAAGCTGCTGATGAATTGTTTGATGATTTTATCTTTAATTTCGCAGCTACCAGGAAGACCCAGCTTAAGCGGATAGTCTTTCCTCTCAAGGTTTACCGTAATGGTAAAATAGCCGGAAAAATAGAACCGGTGCACTGGAAACTGGATCATTTCTTCTTGCGGCAGGATTATTATACGTTGATTTTCGATAATCCGAAGCAGATGGATCTGCCTAAGGATACGACCATTCGTCATGTCATCATCGAGAAAATTTATTTCCGGAAACGTATGGTTAAGCAGTATCTTTTCAACCGGATCAGGGGAAAGTGGATGCTGACTTCTATTAATTTTGCACATTTGTATAAGAATACCAATGCTTCATTCTTGAAATTTTATCAGGTGTTCGCCGCTGACAGTGCTTTTCAGAATCAGCATATTCATAATCCTGTCCGTTTCGTCGGACCGGATCCGGATAATGATTTCTCGACCATGACCGGAGAAATCATCCCTGAACAGTGGCCGGCCTTTGCGCCGAAATTCCCCCAGGGCATGATTTATAATATTATTTATGGTCAGAAATATACGGAAAGCAGCCGGAAAATCTTTGTCATCCGTGGGATAGCCAATGGCCTGGAACAGGAATTTACTTTCCGTAGGATCAGAGGGCGGTGGATGCTGATGAAGATGAACATCTGACGGATGCCGTTATTCCTTACAGATCATTCAGAGAGAAAATATGAAAGATATAAAGAATGCGAGCCTTCTGGCTCATAATACTTTTGGTATTGATGTACATTGTCGCCGGCTGCTGGAGTTTTCTTCCTCGGAAGAGGCTCAGCAGGTGGTCCGGGGACTCCGTGAGGGGGATCGTCCTTACCTGCTGCTGGGAGGCGGAAGCAATCTCCTGCTTACAGGTGATTATCCGGGGACGGTAATTACTCCGGAGAATCGCTTTGAGGTTACCGTCTTTTCCTGCCCTGATGACCAGGATGGCGTTTACCTTCGGTGCTGGGCAGGATCAACCTTTGATGAGGTGGTCGACTATGCCGTAAAACTCGGATTCCATGGCATGGAGAATCTCTCACTCATCCCGGGAGAAGTGGGAGCTTCTGCCATTCAGAACATCGGCGCTTATGGCGCTGAGGCAAGTGAGATCATAAAAGAGGTGGAGGCTGTAGAGATCGCTACGGCTCTGCCGGTGCAATTCTCGAATGCTGATTGTCAGTATGGCTACCGGCAGAGCAGGTTCAAGCAGGAGTGGCGTGATAAATATCTGGTTACTGCTGTGACCTACCGGCTGACAAAGACCTTTGCCCCCAAACTGGACTATGGAAGCATACGCCGGGAACTGGATGCTAAGGGGATTATAGATCCGACTGCAAGCCAGATGAGACAGGTCGTCATAGCTATCCGTAGGGCAAAACTCCCGGATCCGAAGGTGGAAGGAAATGCGGGGAGTTTCTTTATGAACCCGATGGTCACGGAAAGGAAATTCAGAAGTCTCCAACTCTTGTATCCGGAAATGCCCTTCTTCCGCCTTCCTGTGCCTTTACGGCAGGCGGATGGAAGTGTTCTGACTGTTAAGGTCCCGGCGGGATGGATGATTGATCAGTGCGGGTGGAAGGGCCGCAGCCTTGGCCGTGCAGGCGTCCATGACAGACAGGCGCTGGTCCTGGTCAACCGTGGGGGAGCCTCAGGACAGGAGATACTGACCCTTTGCAGGACTATTCAGCATGATGTGAAAGAAAGGTTTGGCATCCAGATCCTTCCGGAGGTGAACATCAAATGAGAGTCACTCTTCTGGGTACGGGCACTTCGGGCGGAGTGCCGGCTTTGGGATGCAGTTGTGAGGTCTGCCGAAGCAATGATCCTCGTGATCATCGCCTGCGCAGCGCTGCTCTTGTAGAAACGGATTCTACAAGGATACTCATTGATGCGGGACCGGATATACGGGAGCAGTTGTTGAAGGTGCCCTTTAAAAAGATTGATGCCTTACTGATTACGCATATCCATTATGACCATATAGGGGGACTGGATGACCTGCGCCCTTTCAGCCATCACTTTAACGGACTGGATGTCTATTGTGAGAAATTTGTCGATGAACATCTGCATCAGACCATGCCCTACTGTTTTCCTCCTGCCCCGTCGGAACTGTATCCTGGTGCTCCGGTCTTGAGGATGCACACGATTTCACCTCATGAAAGGTTCAGGGTAGGAGACATTGATGTCTTTCCTGTCCGGATCATGCATGATAAAATGCCTATCCTCGGATTCCGGTTCGGTCCTTTTGTCTATATTACGGACATGAAAAGGATGGATGACGGCGAATATGCTTATTTGCAAAATGTGGATACTCTGGTCATTAATGCGCTGCGTTGGGAAAAGCCCCATCACAGCCATCAACTGGTGGCTGATGCGATTGCTGCATCCCGCAGGATGAACGCCCGCCGTACTTACCTTACTCACCTTACCCATAAAATCGGGCTCCATGCCGTCGCTGACCGGCGCCTGCCCCAGGGAATCCAGTTGGGATATGACGGACTGTCATTTGAGGTGTAAAGGTCGAAATCGTCTTATAAAGGAGATCTTCCTTGCCTGATAAAAAAACTTTATCGGAAATCCTTTTATTTTCTTTTGAATTTCCGATAAAGTTTCCAGCCCAGCACGATTCCGTCTACTGCACCTGCCCCTATATTCATGAGCCCGTGGATACGTTTGGAAGGAGTCGCATCTTTCTTGAAAGCTTCAGGCTTATGGAATAAGTCGTTCCATAGGTTCCTGGCTTCATGGTCATCTTTGAGAATGTCATTTTTCAACATTTCTTTCCGCAGACGAAGATCTGATAATGACTTGTAAGCGATTTTAGTATGAGTCATAAGGATAAGTTTTTATACATTATTTTTGTAAAAGAAGACCGGCCAGAAAGTGAACCAGCGGGCGTTCAATCCACTTATGACGGAAAAGGATGACCAATAACAGAATGAGAAGATAAACACCTGCGACGATGCAGAAGGCGAGGGGCATGTTCCCAATCCATGATGCCAGCGCATAGCCTCCGGCAAGGGACAGACTGATCAGGATAAGGAGCAGGAAGGCTGCAACAAGCATCACCATCCCTGCTGCGGTGAGTAACCGGACAACTTTATCTACAACATCGAGCTTCGTGTATTCTGCACGAAGTCCGATGTCATGTTTTAAGACCTCAACAAGTTGTCCGATTGTTTCGATGTTTTTGTCGTTACTGAACATCATACGGCCTGTTGTTATACCTCTTCTGGTGTGGCATCCTGAATGTCGTCTACTAGATCATCTTTATCCTTCTTGCTGAGTTTGATGTTATGCTTCTCGCAGAAACCATCTACTGCATCAGAAATCTTGGTACGTGTGTCTTTACCCGTCTCAGGAGCAAATACGAGACCTAAAGCTGCACCGGCGATCGTTCCGCCGAGAAATGCTCCAATGTAACCTAATGCTTTCATTTTTGTAATCTTTAATGTTCAACGATAATAATTTATCTATGGCAAAGATAGGGAAAAAGGGCGTAATCTCCAAATGTTCGAATCTTAATTTTTCGTTAATTATGTTGTAAAAACTTGATTTAACAAACTTTATTCGGAAATTTACAAAATATGTGGGCAGAATTTTGTAATTTCGCACTGTGAATTAATAACTTTATTTTTGTAAAGATCATGAAGAAGTATATGCTATTGTGTGCCGGGCTTTGCGCAGCTATGGCGCTGACAAGTTGTAAATCCAGTGAAAGCGCTTATAAGAAAGCTTATGAGAAAGCAAAAGCCCAGGAAGCTGAACAGCCGGCCAACCAGCCTATCCAGTCGGACAGTACTCCTGTGGTCACTCCGCTGCAGACCAAGTCAGCTGATCAGACAACAGTCATGGATAATGCTGATAATGCAGCTGTCCGGAAAGAGAATGTCACGGTAGTCAGTGGTGAGGGCCTGAAGAATTTCAGCGTCGTTGTAGGTTCTTTTTCCTTGAAGGCTAACGCTGAGGGACTCCAGAATACATTGAAGAATGCCGGTTACCAGGCTCAGATCGCTTATAGCGCTGGACGGAACATGTACCGGGTGATTGCTTCAACTTTCGATAATAAACTCTCTGCCGTGCAAAGCCGGAACCAGTTTCGTGCTGGAAATTATCCTGACGCATGGTTGTTGTTTAAAGAGTAATAAGGAACAGATCACAAGGGATATGGAATGCTAAAGGAAACGATTGGTGAAATCGTTTCCAGGTTTCCTATGCTGTTATCCCTTAAGAGCTTGCTTTAGAAGTATAATACCAGATGAGGGTTTTGTCCATTGACTACGGTAAAAAGAGGACGGGAGTGGCTGTAACGGATCCTTTGCAGATAATTGCAAACGGACTGACTACGATTGCTACACCGTCGCTGTTTGACTTTCTGGCTGATTATGTGGACAGGGAAGGGGTCGAACGTATTATCATCGGAAAACCGATGCAGCCGAATGGACAGCCCAGTGAGAATCTGCCGCGTGTGCAGGCCTTTGTGAACCGTTGGAAAAAGGCACGTCCTGACATACCGATAGAATATTACAGCGAGATGTATACTTCGGTCATCGCGCACCGTGCTATCCTGAGCGGAGGCGTGAAAAAGAAAAAACGTCAGGAAGACAAGGGTCTGGTAGACAAGGTTTCTGCCACTATTATCCTGGAATGCTGGATGCAGTCCAAAAGATTATCAAGAAAATAGATCTTCAATTAAATAATGATTTTACCCATTTATGTGTATGGCCAGCCTGTATTGAGAAAAGTGGCCAAAGATATTACTCCGGACTATGAGGGCTTGAAAGAACTGATTCCGGATATGTTTGAAACGCTGACAGCCAGTAATGGAGTGGGATTAGCTGCTCCTCAGATCGGAAAGAGTATCCGGGTGGTTGTCATCGATTTGAATGTGCTGAGTGACGAATTGCCGGAATATAAAGATTTTCGGAAAGCTTATATTAATGGCCATATTTTAGGCTCTGATGATAAGGCTGGAAAGGCTTCCATGGAGGAGGGCTGTTTGTCTATACCGGGGGTGAATGAGTCGGTTAGCCGTCCTAAGAAAGTTCATGTGAGTTACCTGGACGAAGACTTTCATCCGCATGATGAATGGGTAAGCGGTTATCTCGCGTGTGTCATGCAGCATGAGTTTGATCATCTGGAGGGGGTGTTGTTCGTGGATAAGATCAATCCGCTTCGTAAGAATTTGATCGGGAGCAGACTGAAGAATATCCTGAAAGGGAAATTCCGCTGCTCTTACCGTACGCGGGTGTTCCGTAAATGAAGGTATGTCGTTTCTTTAAGGGGGGAAGTATAAGGACTTGATCTATCCTGTTTGCTGATAGACTGGATTTTCCTGAACGATGATGAGGGCGTACGTTGGGACAAGAAGAATGTAGATGGCAAGTTGGAAGGTTGTCCCGTGGAAATGAAAAATTGAAATCATTGGTTGGAATATTCCGGTCTCTTCCGGAGAGAGGAGTGATCTTGCATTTATGGGCGGCAGCGGATGGTTCAGATGAAAGTAGAGACAGATCTGTTTTGTAATAGATATAAGAGTTCGATTATTTATCCTAAATTTTGTTACCTGTGAAGAAAGTCTGTGTTTTCTTGCTCATGTTTTGGTGTGTGTTGTCAGTACATGCACAGTTCAGGGTAGACCGCCTTTTGTCAGCCGGCCGGAGTGCTTTGTATTATGAAGACTATGTGCTTTCTATTCAGTACTTTAACCTGGCCATTAATTCCAAGCCTTATCTTTATGAGCCTTGGTATCTTCGTGCTGTGGCAAAGTACAATCTGGATGATTTCGTGGGGGCCGAGAAAGATGTGGGGCAGGCCATTAACCTGAACCCTTATTATAATGAGATGTATGATCTCAGGGCCATCTGCCGCATCAGGCAGAGTAAGTTCAAGGAGGCTATCAGTGATTATGACCAGGCTATCCTGATTGATCCGAGAAACCAGAACTACTGGTTTAACAGGGCCCTTTGCCATTTCCAGGAAAAGGACTATCCTGGTGCGCAGCAGGAGTTGGATACAATCATTACCAAATGGAATCATTTTGCTAATGCTTATTCTTTAAAGGCTGAGGTCAGCCTGATCCAGAAGGATACGACAACTGCTGCCCGGATGCTGGACAAGAGCCTGGCCTATGATCCCTATAACGTTGGTGCCTGGAGGACAAGAGGGCTGATCAGCCTGAACCGGCATCAGTGGAAAGATGCAGACAAGTTTCTTAGTAAAGCTATTTATTTTGAACCGAAGGCGGTGGACGATTATTTGAATCGTGCCCTGGCTCGATTGAATTACAATAATCTCCGGGGGGCATTGAGTGATTATGACCTGGCTATCGAATATGATCCAAGCAACTTCCTGGCCCATTACAACCGGGGGCTCTTACGGGTAAACCTGGGGGATGATAACCGTGCCATTGCTGATTTTGACTTCGTCGTCAAGATGGAGCCGAAGAACCCGCTCGCTATTTTCAACCGGGGGATATTGCTTGAGAAGACGGGACATGTCCGGGAAGCCATCAGAGACTATACCGCGGTCATCGGTCAGTTCCCGAACTTCTGGACGGGGCTTGCCTATCGCGCCCGCTGCTACCGCAAACTGGGCATGGCGGGGAAAGCTGAACTGGATGAGTTCAGGATCTTTAAGGCGCAGATGAATAAGACTATCGGGGTTCAGCCCCGATGGAGCCCGAAGACGCGCAGACTGGTCCGCAAGCGTTCTGAATTTGACATGAATAAGTTTAACCGGATCGTCGTGCCTGATGAACAGGTAACGGTGCATACGGATGATTATAAGTATAAGAGTGTTTACCGCGGGAAGATCCAGGACCGTAGCGTTGATATAAGTTTCCGGCCGATGTATGCCATGTCCCTCATGGAGTATAGTAATGGGATCAGTACTTATCAGGCCTTTGACGAGAATATAGAGAAGTTCAACCACCAGGTCGATCCTAAGTATCCTGTCTATCTGAATTGCAGCAAGGGACAGTTGACGGATGAGGAGTCCTTATCCTTCTTCAATTACGTAGACCGTCTTTCGAAACAGATCTCACAGACTAAGGATGTGAGGAAAATGAAGGACCTGCTGCTGGAACGTGCTGTGGCTTATTCTGTCCTCCAGGACTTTGACGAGGCGGACAATGACCTCACTGCTTATATTCAGATTGATGAGCATAATGTGCTGGCATATTGGCAGCGTGCCGTGTGTCAGTCCCGTCTGGATGCGGTCAACCAAAGTCAGGGAAGTGTTGTGACTCTTTCGCTGACCCAGATCCGTTCTGATTTTGACGATGCTATCAGGTTGAGTCCGAAGAATGCGTATCTGTATTATGACCGTGGAAATTTCCATGCTGACCATAAGGAGTACAGTCAGGCTATTGATGATTACACACGGGCTATCCAACTAGACCCCCGTCTGGCGGAAGCGTGGTATAACAGGGGACTGGCTCGTGTCTTCAGTGACAATAAGGCGGCTGGGATCAATGACCTTAGCAAGGCAGGAGAACTGGGACTTTATGATGCTTATTCTGTAATCAAGAGCTTTGAAACGAAAAAATAGCGCTTGAGATATAGGGTTTCTCAAAAAGAAATGTTACTTTTGCAGCGAGTTAAATAAAAAATACTATTTGTTATGGTAAAAATTACTTTGCCGGATGGCTCTGTACATGAATTTGAACAGGGGGTTACCGGTTATCAAATCGCCGAGAGCATCTCACCGGCTCTCGCTCGCAGCGTTGTTTGTTGCGGTGTAAATGGTGAAACGGTAGAACTAAACCGTCCTATTGAGTCTGATGCTGACGTCGTCCTCTATAAGTTTGACGATGATGAAGGAAAACGCACATTCTGGCACACCTCTGCACATCTGCTGGCTGAAGCTTTGCAGGATCTTTATCCGGGTATACAATTCGGCTTTGGACCTGCTGTTGAAAATGGCTTCTTCTATGATGTGATGCCTCCTAAGGGAACCTCAATTTCCGAGAATGATTTCCCGAAAATCGAAGCGAGGATGAAGGAGCTGGCCAAGAAGGATGAACCTCTTGTGCGCAAGGATATTTCTAAGGCTGATGCCTTGAAATTCTTTAAGGACCATGGACAGAAATATAAGGTGGAGCATATCGATCAGGACTTGAAAGATGGTACCATCTCTCTTTATACCCAGGGAAATTTTACGGATCTGTGCAAGGGTCCGCATCTGGTTTCTACGGGGATGATCAAGGCTGTCAAGATCACGAGTGTCGCCGGTGCCTTCTGGCGTGGTGATGCCAAGCGTGAACAGATGACCCGTATTTATGGTATCACTTTCCCGAAGAAGAAGATGCTGGAGGAGTACCTGGTCATGCTGGAGGAAGCCAAGAAGCGCGACCACCGTAAGATCGGTAAGGAAATGGAACTCTTTTTCTTCTCTGACCGTGTGGGCAAAGGACTGCCGATGTGGCTGCCCAAGGGAACGGAACTGCGTCTCCGGCTCCAGGATATGCTCCGTAAGATACAGAAGAAATTCGGCTATCAGGAGGTGATCACTCCGAATATCGGCTCGAAGAACTTATATGTCACTTCTGGCCATTATGCTCATTATGGCAAGGATAGTTTCCAGCCTATCCATACTCCTGAAGAGGGGGAGGAATATATGCTCAAACCGATGAATTGCCCTCATCACTGTGAGGTGTTCGCCTGGAAGCCTCGTTCTTACAAGGACCTTCCCCTGCGCATTGCGGAGTTTGGTACTGTCTATCGTTACGAGAAAAGTGGTGAGCTCCATGGACTGACGCGTGTGCGGTGCTTTACTCAGGATGACGCGCACATTTTCTTGAAACCAAGTCAGGTAAAGGATGAGTTCCTTCGTGTGATGGATATTATCCTGACAGTATTCAAAATCTTCGGACTGAATGACTATGAAGCTCAGATCTCTCTGCGTGATCCGCAGGATCATACTAAATACATCGGTTCTGACGAGGTATGGGAGGAGAGTGAAAAGGCTATCGTTGAGGCCGTGAAGGAGAAGGGACTCAAAGCGCATGTCGCTTATGGAGAGGCTGCCTTTTATGGCCCCAAACTTGATTTTATGGTGAAAGATGCCCTGGGCCGCCGCTGGCAGTTGGGGACTATCCAGGTAGACTATAACCTGCCGGCACGATTCAAACTCGAGTATACGGATGAGGATAACCAGAAGAAATGCCCGGTGATGCTTCATCGTGCTCCTTTCGGCTCTATCGAGCGTTTTGTCGGCGTGCTCATTGAGCATACGGCTGGACATTTCCCATTGTGGCTGACTCCTGACCAGGTGTCTATCCTGCCTATTTCTGAGAAATACAATGATTTCGCCGGACAGCTTCGCAAATATTTCGATTCTGTCGGCGTACGTTCCGTCATTGATGACCGGAATGAGAAAATAGGACGTAAAATTCGTGATAATGAGATCAAACGGATCCCGCTCATGGTCATTATCGGTGAAAAGGAAGCTAATGGCGGCAAACTGTCTGTCCGTAAACAGGGGGGCGGGGAGCAGTCTATGATGACAAAGGAAGAGTTTGCCAAGTTTGTCAATGATGAATGTGACAAGGAACTTGAACCTGCCATCAAATGTGAACCTAAAAACTGATTTGTCTGAACGGTGTTCCTTGCCGTTTGCAGAAATAGATGAGAGCCTCTCTTTCCGGATCGAAAGGGAGGCTTTTTGAACGGTTATGTCCTGAAAGGATAAAATGGGAAACAAGAGACTGATGTGGTCCGTATAGCAGGCCTAAGGTGGGGAAAACTTATCCTTTGATCGGTTTTTCCGGCCCTGTTGGTTTTTAAAAGTAGTGTAAAAGCGGAATGTTGCCCTTAGAAGAGACCTTATCTGACAAAAAACAAACAAAAAATTTTGTAAGCTCCTTACTTTTTTATAACTTTGCAGACGATTCGATAAAAGAAAACTTAAAATAGTTGAATGAAGAATGACACAATCAAATTTCGCTATCGCATTAACGAACAAATACGCGTACGCGAAATCCGCCTGGTAGGCGAAGGCGGCTCCCAAGTTCTGCCTACACGCCAAGCAGTCAATATGGCTCGTGAACAAGGAATAGACCTTGTGGAAATATCTCCAAATGCTCAACCACCAGTGTGTCGGCTCATCGACTATCAAAAGTTCCTTTACCAGCAGAAAAAGCGGCAGAAAGAGATGAAAACGAAGCAGGTAAAGGTAGAAATCAAGGAAATCCGTTTCGGACCGCAGACGGATGAGCATGATTATCAGTTTAAACTGAAGCATGCCGAGGAGTTCCTGGAAGAAGGCAACCGGGTTCGTGCCTATGTGTTTTTCAGAGGGCGCAGCATCCTGTTCAAGGAACAGGGGGAAGTCCTCCTGCTTCGCTTTGCCAATGATCTCGAAGAATATGGAAAGGTGCAGCAGATGCCTAAACTGGAAGGGAAGAAGATGTTCTTGTATCTGGCTCCTAAAAAGGTGGGTGTCGTGAAAAAAAGCCAGCAGAAACGAGACCGGGAGAGCGCCAAGGCGGCTGAGAAGTCTGCAAAGGCGGCCGTTCAGAAGAATGTGTCTCCGGAAACAAGCGAGAAGGGACTCTTTGCAAACAGCAAGGGTGGAGAAGAAACCTTGAAGAAACTAAAAGAAGATAAATAATAATTTCGGGTGTGTGTGACGTCTTGGTATATACGTTACCGCCCCGATAGATTTTCAGATGATTAAATAATAAACAAAAATGCCAAAAGCAAAGACAAATTCCGGTGCAAAGAAGAGATTTACTTTCACCGCTACAGGAAAGATCAAGCGCCACCACGCTTATCACAGTCACATTCTTACAAAGAAGACTAAGAAGCAGAAGAGAAATCTGGACAGTCAGGTCTTGGTGGACCCGGCTAATCGCAAACAAGTTCGTGATTTGCTTTGCCTGCGTTAATCAAATTATTAGTCTAACTTTTAAAGAAAGAAAATTATGCCAAGATCAGTAAATCATGTAGCTTCAAAGGCAAAGAGAACAAAAATCCTGAAGCTTACCAGAGGTCAGTACGGAGCTAGAAAGAATGTTTGGACGATAGCTAAGAACTCTTGGGAAAAGGGTCTTACCTATGCTTACCGTGACAGGAAGACTAAGAAGCGCAACTTCCGCGCACTGTGGATCCAACGTATTAATGCGGCTGCCCGTCAAGAGGATATGAGTTATAGCCAGCTGATGGGTGCTCTGCATAAGGCAGGCATCGAGATCAACAGGAAGGTTCTCGCTGATTTAGCAATGAACCAGCCGGAGGCTTTCAAAGCTATTGTGGACAAGATTAAGTAATCCTTTTTGGATTTTACTCATAGAAATGAGGGTGTGTCATTCACAATGATATATCCTCATTTTTTTTGTTCTAGTATAACTTTTAATACTGTAGGAGGGGTATTAAAAGATTAATGATTTTTATTTATTCATGAAACCCGTAAGATTTTTATATGTAGATCTTCGATGGTAAGTTTTTAGGTTCCTGATCACTAGTGTCCGGAATATTTATTCACGGAAGTTATAATTAATTTAAAATCAAACAGTTGCAATGCATATAAGTTTTTCCGATAGAAAATTCTTATCTTTGGACTTGGTATTCATCTTATTTAGACTCGCCATGCCCAACGGAAAAACTGTTTTTGCTCAAATTATGGACATTGTCCCTGATTATGAACTCAGAAAATGCATTGAAATATATAGTGCGGACAAGGGGATGAAAAAGTTCAGCTGTCGTGATCAGTTCAAGGTAATGAGTTTCGCTCAGTTTACAGGGTGTTCAAGTCTCAGACTGGTAGATGCCACTCTTACAGCATTTGGCTATAAACTTTATCACTCCGAAATGAAGTTGATGCACAAGTCTACTCTCGCAGAAATGAACGAGAAGAAGCCTTGGCTCATTTATCATGATTTTGCACAGATTCTCATAGAAAGAGCTCATAAACTCTATAAAAATGATTACTTTAGGCTTGGACTTGATGAGATGGTCTACGCCTTTGACAGCAGTACTATTGAACTGTGTCTTCAGCTCTGCCCCTGGGCCAGGTTCCATCATGGAAAAGGTGCCTTCAAGATGCATACTATGCTTGACATCAGAGGTTCTATTCCAACCTTCGTCTGGCTTACAGAAGCAGCAGTCAATGATGTTAATGCCCTTGATATCATGCCGGTAGAGGCTGGATCGATCTATCTGATGGATAAAGGATATGTAGACTTTTGGAGACTGTTCAACAGAATCCACCAACAGGGAGCATTCTTTGTTACCCGTGCTAAGAACAACATGAAATATAAAGTCGAAGGCAGCAGAGAAGTTAATAAGACAGCCGGGCTTATCAGTGATGAAAATATCAGGCTGACCGGTCCCATTGTTTCTTTGGATTATCCTGACCTGATGCGACTTGTAACATATGAGGATTATGATACCAATAATGTCTATCAGTTCCTGACTAACAACTTCACACATGAAGCAATTACCATAGCTGAACTGTACCGTGAACGTTGGAACGTCGAACTGTTCTTTAAATGGATAAAGCAGCATTTGCATATCAAGTCGTTTTTCGGAACCAACCAGAATGCAATATTTACACAAATATGGATAGCAGTCTGTGACTATCTGCTTTTGCTTATTGCTCGTAAGGTCTATCATATAAATCAAGAACTTTATATTTTTTCTAAGGCTATTGGGCTGGTACTATTTGAAGTGATACCACTTGCTGACCTGTTTAACCAGTTTGACGAGTCTAAATTAGAGCCCGGGGATGACGGGCAATTGTGGCTATTTGAAGAATAATTATTCAGCGCATAAATATCCCGGACAGTAGTGGTTCCTGATATTTAACCGATTTATTCATAATCAAATAATTGGAATGTACCATCACTGAAAAATAGATGCTTATAGGAAAACTAATGATACGGACTGATTGTGAATGTGCAATATAGTCTTGGTAACAATAGAAAAATTTGGAGTTGAATAGTTGTTAATAAAATTAAGTAAAGTTAAAATTATGCTTATAATTTTTATTCTATTCGAAAATAAGCTATATTTGTGTTATATTTTAAATTAATTAATGTCATTATAACGAAATTAATATTTATTTGACTATTTGATTTAATTGCCCAAAGAAATTAGCAGGTACTTAGATTTATATTGTACAATTTAAAATTGCACTATTAGGATATAATCCATGATATCAATCGATCTTTAGATGCAGATTAATATATAATTTAGTAACAATAGATGACCAAATATGATATTATTTTAAATTGGTTGCCACCAGCAAATTGTAGTATGTCTTCTGCTTGTATGACAGTTCTGCAAAATTATCTTAATGATAGGAACATAAAGACAAAGTGCAAATCAATTTGATGACTGCCTTTCTGACGAATCTATGGACCGTTTACATGGAGCATCTAAAATTAGCGGAGGTATTGATAATATTAAAATAGGAATCAAAAGTGTTTCCGTGGGAGGTCATATCAACATTTAGCTTGAGAATCCGAAAGGATTTACTTATTAAAGTGCCTTCTTTTAAAGAAGGAGGCACTATTTATGTTTGAAAATTTCGCCTTATGAGAATAAATTGTATTTTTCTTTGTGCCATTTTTGGATTGATGCCAGTTTATACTTTTGCGCAACAGGAAAACAAATCAATTAGAAATCAACATAATAATCATGGACATGTCCTTGAGTTTATGTCTGAAAGTAAGCATTCTGGTGTTACAAAAAATGATGGAAATTCATTCACGATTATGCCGGACAATAAATCCGATAATCTTTCTGATGCCCATGCTGATAGTATACCTTTTACAAAAGAAATCTGGACAAACCTCGATCGTGATAATGCATTAATACAAGGACTTGCAGATCAGCAAAATGCAAGGTTCAGCTCTCATGGTGAGAATTACTTTCAAGGAGGCAACTTCGCAACTTTGGGGGATATATCTTTCAATGGAGCTCTTGTCAAAGAAGAGTATCTGAATCTATTGACCAAGAATATATTAACGATAGGTGTTTCTTACACTACAGGAAATCTATCCCTTCAGGCCGGAGGAGTCATTAACAGATATTTTACATTAGGTGTTACTAATCAATATGGTATTTTCGGCCAGATGGAGTATGCCATAAGTCCGAATTTAAGCCTAACTCTTTTTGGAGAATATGATAATAGAACTCCTTATTTCTATATGGCCACTTTTCCTTATATTAATGGAAGCCGATACGGTGGCTACCTTACGATAAAAGGTGAAAGAGTTGGAGTTAAGTTAGGAGCCGAACGGTATTACGATCCATTTTCACAACATTGGGAAATGAAGCCAATAGTTACTCCTACTGTCCATATCTCAAAGAATTTCACATTAGATCTTCCTGCAGGAGATTTGTTAAAAGAGGCTGCTGATAGATATATTTGGAAGAAGAAAAATGGCCCTATGATAATGCCTGGAGATTTCTAGAAAGATGAATGCATGTCATTGAAAAAGATTTTATTTTTGGTCCTGACTTTTACTTATATAGTATTCTGTAATGCTCAGGAAACAAATCGGGATTCTCTTCGAATGGATAGCGTTATCCATTCATTACCCGAAGTAATGGTAAAAGGTTCCCGTCCTCTAGTAAAGGTTGAAAGAGGAAAACTTGTTTACGACTTACCTCACATCATAGAAAAACGGGATGTAGACAATATCTATGATGCTATTAAGGAGATTCCTGGAGTTACGGGGACTGAAGAAAAGCTATTGATTGCCGGATCTACATTCACTGTCATTATAAATGGCAAAAAACTATCATTGAATGATGAACAGATAAATGCCCTACTGAAAACGATACCGATTAGTCGATTAAAAAATGCAGAAGTCATTTTAAATGCACCAGCCAAATATCAGGTACGTGGGACAGTGGTAAATATCAATTTGAAGAGCAGTGATGAGGTTCAGAATGGCTTGCAGGGAGAATTTACTTTAGCCATGAATAACCAACACCATACCATGTATGGTGAAAGAGGTAATATCCTTTATCATCGTGGTAAGTTTTCTTTAGATGCTATGCTCTTTCATGAACATGGAGACCAATATTCAATAACTAATGTAAACAGCCACCACACTCTGAATGATGGTACCATTCATGATATCAAAACAAAACTTGTAAAACATACCAACGGGCATAGCTATACATACCGTTTAGGAATGGACTATGACTTCGCTGACAATCATAAACTTAGTTTGGCATATAACGGCCAGTATGCAACAGCACATAGTCAGCAGGATATTTCCAAGAGTGTTCAGTCGAATTCACGTTATAGAAGTCAGGACTTCCTTCATAATCTAGAATTAAATTATGATCTTCCTATCGGCTTAAAAGTTTCTGTTGACTATACTTATTATCATACGCCCGATACAGAAGTGCTGACAAGCGTATCCCCTGTTGGTGAAATAAATTTCCTCTCTACCGGTAAACAAAACCTCAACCTTTGGAAGTTTGCATTGGCTGAAGACCAATCTGTTTCAGATAAGGTGAACATTAACTATGGAATTATTTATTCCAATACAATAGATCGGAGCGGACAGACGTTCCGGCCAACAGGCAATAATACATCAGAATTACCGGAGAACAGTAATTACAAACGCTGTGAGGATATAGTCAATATATATGTTGGTACTGACGTAAATTTTTCTCAAAGATTAATGTTTTCTGCTTCTATTGCCGAAGAATATTATCACAATGTAGCATGGCATAATTGGAATTTCTACCCAAATTTTACACTGACTTATGTTCCCAGCAATTCAAGCATTTTTCAGTTAGGTTTTAGTTGTGAAAAGCAGTTTCCTGAGTATTGGAGTTTGCAGAATTTTACAAGCTATTCAAATGGTGGATATAGTGAAATCGTAGGCAATCCGCAGTTGAAACCTTCCAATGAATACACAGGAACACTAGCTTATATCATCCATAACAAATACCAGTTGGTCGCATTTTATAATCAGACAAATGATTATTTTGTACAAACTCCTTATCAACGGCATGATAGGTTGGTTGTACAGTATAAATATTTGAATTTTAACTATCAGAGAAAAGCTGGTCTTCAAGCTGTTATTCCTTTCAATGCTGGTTCTGTATTGGATGGCAAAGTCTCGGTTATAGGTACATGGATGAATGAACGCTGTGATCATTATTATGATGTTCCTTTCAACAGGCATAATATGAATATTACGACAGATTTGACAAATACATTTACACTTACCAAAGGACTATATCTTAACCTTGACGGTTATATCCGTACTAAAGCTATCCAAGCCATATATGATTTGCCAGCTTCGGGCAGTGTGAATGTAGGACTTAAATATCAATTCCTGAAGAAAAGGGCAACACTCCATATATTCTGTAATGATATCTTTCAGACTGCTGTGATTAATCCTCGGATTCATTATAAGAACCAAAATATGAAGATGGATTTCTCTTGCTACCGTACCTTTGGAGTTTCCTTTATTTATAATTTTGGTGGATACAAAACAAAAGAACATGATGATGTAGATACGTCAAGATTTAAGAAAGATTGATTAATCGGTAAAGAAGAATGTTATTCTTATGACGATCTGAACAGTTTCATCAGAACATCTCATAGGTTGCGTGATGTAGTAGGTCTGAAATATAAGGATGCAGGCATCGTATTGAATAACGGTCTGGTCACGATGATAATTGCAAATGGTTTCTTTTTTCGTGAAGTGCTAGGATCTGATGCGAAATAACAAATTATTGTTTGATAACAGTTGATGAAAGATCCGATCTTTTTTCAAGTCATTTTTTTTGTTTCTGATGAAAAATATTAATTTATCTTGTGTTTCTGTTTTGTTTTTTGTATTTTTGTACTTCATTTATACAATAGTGATTAGATCATGATTTCTATAGAAGGTTTAAAGGTTGAGTTCGGTGTCAAGCCTTTGTTTTCGGATGTTAGTTTTGTTATCAATGAGCATGACCGCATTGCCTTGGTAGGCAAGAACGGTGCGGGGAAATCTACCATGCTCAAGATCATTGACGGTTTGCAGAAACCTACTGCCGGAACCATATCCATTCCGAAGGATTGTACCATTGGCTACCTGCCTCAGGTGATGAAACTTCAGGATGATACTTCCGTAAAGGAGGAGGCGCGGAAGGCGTTTGCTGACCATACGAGGATTGAGACCTACCTGAAAAGTATGCAGAAGGAGATGGCTGACCGCACGGATTATGAGAGTGACAGCTATAACGAACTGGTAGAGCATTTCACCCAGGAACAGGAACGTTACCTGATGATGGGCGGGGAGAATGATGAAGCTGACATCGAGCGGGTCCTTATCGGTCTCGGATTCGAGCGCTCTGATTTTGAGCGTCCCACCAGAGAACTCTCCGGTGGGTGGCGCATGCGCATCGAGCTGGCGAAGATCCTGCTTCGGAAACCTGATGTCCTGCTCCTTGATGAGCCGACCAACCATTTGGATATAGAAAGTATCACATGGCTGGAAAAATTTTTGCAACAGTCTTCCAGCGCAGTGCTCCTTGTCAGCCATGATCGTGCTTTTATCAATAATGTCACGAACAGGACCCTGGAGATTACTTGCGGCCATGTGGAAGATTATAAGGTAAAATACAATGAATATGTCGTCTTGCATAAAGAGCGCCATGAGCAGCAGCTCCGCGCTTATGAGAACCAGCAGAAGGAGATAGCGGACACAAAGGCGTTCATTGAACGTTTCCGCTACAAGCCTTCCAAGGCCGTTCAGGTTCAGAGCCGCATCAAACAGTTGGCTAAGATCAAACCCATAGAAGTGGATGATGTGGATAATTCTGTCATGCATCTGAAATTTCCCCCATGTCTAAGAAGTGGGGATCATCCCATCATTTGTGAGAATGTCAGCAAGTCGTATGGAGACCATCTGATCTTTGATCATGTCACGTTTACTGTAAAACGGGGTGAGAAGGTGGCTTTTGTAGGAAAGAACGGGGAGGGGAAGTCCACTCTTGTGAAATGTATCCTGGGGGAGATCCCTTTCAAGGGGAAACTGAAGATCGGACATAATGTACATATCGGGTATTTTGCGCAGAACCAGGCACAGTTGCTGGATGAGAATCTGTCTATCTATGATACGATCGATCAGGTAGCTACGGGTGAGATGAGACTGAAAATCAATAATCTCCTCGGCGCTTTTATGTTTGGCGGTGAGATCAGTGAGAAAAAAGTTAAGGTGCTCAGCGGGGGAGAACGGAGCCGACTGGCGATGATCAAACTCCTCCTCGAGCCGGTGAATCTCCTGATCCTTGATGAACCGACCAACCATCTGGATATGCCCTCCAAGGATGTGCTGAAGGAAGCTATCAAGGCTTTTGACGGTACGGCCGTGATTGTCAGCCATGACAGGGAATTCCTGGACGGACTGGTATCGAAAGTTTATGAATTCGGGGGCGGTGAGGTGAAAGAGCACCTTGGAGGAATCTATGACTGGTTACGGGTGAAAAATGCTGAGTGTGGGGCTGATGGCGAATATGCTCAGCATGCCATTGATGAGGTCTTGAATGCTCCTGCTGACCGGGATGAAACTGTACAACAGCCTTTGGCAAAGGATCCTGAACAGGACGGGGGCCAGAATTCCAATAAGCAGAGTTATGCGGAGCATAAAGAACAACAGAAAAAAGTGCGTAAGGCTGAGCGTGCGGTAAAGGATAGTGAGGAGAAGATCACCTCCATGGAAAAGCGGATCAAGGAACTTGATGCCTTGCTGATGAAAGCTGAGAATGCTTCGAATATGAAATTGGTTACGGAATATACGTCTACCAAGGAGGCCTTGGATCAGGAAAATGACAAGTGGATGATCCTTTCCCAGAAGTTGGAGGAGATACAGGAATAGGGATTCCTGAAAAAGGTAATGTGTAATTTTTTAATTGTAAATGAATATGAACATGAGAAAAATTCTTCCGATGATGATGATGGTGGTTACCCCTGTGGTGGGTATGGCACAGAATCGGTCGGGACTGAATGAAAAGGACCTGGACCGCTCGGTACGTCCTCAAGATGATTTCTATGAGTTTGCTGACGGCGGATGGCAGAAACTGAATCCGTTGCCTCCTTCTCGTAGCCGTTTTGGCACCTTTGACCAGCTTCAGGACAATAATAACAAGCGTATCAATACGATCTTGACCGGACTGGAAAAGAAGCATTACTCCAAGGGTACGATTGAACAGAAGCTGGCGGATTTTTATAAACTGGCTCTTGATGTGAATCGTCGCAATCAGGAGGGGCTGGCGCCTGTTGAGCCTGTCCTTAAAGAAATTGAGGCTGCCGGAACCATTGAGGATCTGCGCAGACTCCAACTCAAGTATGCTTCACGGGGACTGGGTATGCAGTTTGATGATGATTTTGATGCTGACCAGAAGAATGCTGCCATGAATATCCTGAATATCGGGCAGGATGGACTGACCTTGGGCGAGAAGGATTATTATATCAATAATGATTCCGCTACCGTAGTAATCCGTAATGCTTACAGGCAATTTATTGATAAGATGTTCCGCCTGTATGGCTTCAATGCGGAAGAGGCTGCACAGCGCCGGGATGCGGTGTTCCGCCAGGAGACGCTCGTGGCCTTGATCTCCAGGAGCATGACTGACCTGCGTGATCCCGAATCCAACTATCATAAGATGACCCTGAAACAGTTTGATGCGGACTATCCTGATATTCCTTTAAAGGAAATTACGGGGGCTGAAGGTATCCGGCCGGAGTATATCCAGATGGTCGTCGTGGGTCAACCGGAGTTTATGTCGGGACTGGACAAACTGATTACATTGCAGACACCTGAAGACATCAAGGCTTTGATGGAATGGAGTGTCATTGAAAATTCCGCTGACTATCTCACCGATACTATACGGGAGGCTCAGTTTGATTTCTTTGGCAAGACAATGAGAGGCCGTAAGGTGGATGATCCATTGTGGAAGCGGGCTACCAATCAGGTCCAGGACCAGATGGGGGAAGTGCTGGGCAGAATTTATGTCAAGCGTTATTTCCCGGAATCGTCTAAGAAATATATGGAAGAGTTAGTGCATAATCTCCAGGTGAGTCTCGGACAGCGGATTGATGCACAGACATGGATGAGTGATACGACTAAGGCTGCTGCTCATCAGAAACTCGATAAATTTCTGATCAAGATCGGCTATCCTAATAAATGGAAGGACTATTCTAAACTGAATATTGATCCTTCACGCTCTTATTACGATAATGTGGTGGCATGCCGTCTTTTTCACCACAATCAGGATATTGAGGAGAAAGCCGGTAAACCGGTGGACCGGGATGAATGGCTGATGACGCCTCAGACGGTAAATGCTTATTATAATCCGACAACTAACGAGATCTGCTTCCCGGCCGGCATTTTACAGTATCCTTATTTTGATCCTAAGGCTGATGCCGCCTTTAACTACGGCGGCATAGGGGTCGTCATCGGACACGAAATGACTCATGGATTTGATGACCAGGGACGCCAGTATGATGCTAATGGGAATATGAAAAACTGGTGGACGGCCAGTGATGCGAGCAACTTCAAGAAACGGGCTCAACTCTATGCAAAGTATTTTGACCATATTGAAGTGCTGCCCGGACTGTATGAAAATGGCGAACTGACACTGGGGGAGAACCTTGCTGACCATGGAGGCCTTCAGGTTTCTTTTAATGCTTATAAGCAGGCTACGGCAAAGCATCCTCTGAAGACGATTGATGGTTTTACCCCTGACCAGCGTTTCTTCCTCGCATTCGCAGGTGTATGGGCTGATAACATTACGAACAAAGAGATTCGTAATCGTGTCAAGCAGGACCCGCATTCCTTGGGAAGATGGCGCGTAGACGGGGCTCTTCCACATATTGACGCTTTCTATAAGGCATGGAATGTAAAACCGGGAGATAAGATGTTCTTGCCTGAAAACCAGCGTTTGCAACTCTGGTAAATCTTACATTTTGATAGTTGGAGGGGGGTATCTCATTCAGGGGTACCCCCCCCTTTTATGTTCCAGGGAGGAATCAGACTGCCTGTATGGTGCATCCGGCTTATCTCTATGGTGCATCCAGGTGGTCTGTATGGTACATCCGGACTGCCTGTATGGTGCATCCGGTTTATCTCTATGGACCCTGCCGGTTTATCAGGAATATGATATCATCCCTTCAGCCTTTTTGCCAGGGTAGCTGAATTTGCCGTCCGTTCGACTTTACCGGGAGGTCGTATGGGGATACGTTCTGCTATCTTGACGTTTTCAAGTAATATAGCCGTTCATCTTCCGGAAATTTCTCTATTGCATACCGGAGCATCGTACGAGGCATTTCGCAAGCATGAAGATCAAGAAAAGTCGTTAGCCTGTCTTTGTCCCTTTTGCCGGCTTCTCGCAGCATCCAGCCGATCGCCTTTTGCATCAGGTCATGGGGGTGGTGCAGCAATTTTTCACTAAGCGCATAAATATCTGCAAAATCATTGCGTTTGATGAAAGCAGAGGTGGAGACGATTGAGATGCGCTGGTCCCATAGAAAAGAACTGTCTGCCAGTTGGTAGAGTATGCCACGGTCCTTATCTATCAGATATTCACCGACAATGACCGGTGCTGTAAGGTCTACGAGATCCCAGTTGTTGATCTGATGGGTATGGCGGAGATAGAAACGATAGAAATTACGGCGCAGAGTTTCTGCTTCTTTTTCCGAATGTGCTTTCAGCCAGAGAGGTTTGGTGGTGCATTTTGCATGTTCGACCATGATGAGCAATGCGCACATGCGCTGTTCATGCCATGGAGACATCAGCAACTGGGAGAGTCCATCAAGACTGAGACCCAGATGTTGCCTTGCCACCTTGCGTATATGAGGCACCGTAATGCCTAAAAAATGATCACCTTCGCCGTATTCGCCTCTTCCGGTTTTGAAGAACCGGGGAAGTGTTTCTTGCTTTTCAGGATCAACAAACTGCTCCAGTTCGAATCGGATCATTTCAACATCCTGCCTGTTTTCTATAGTTCTTTTCATGCCTTTTTTTCCTTTATGATAGATTTCGTCGTTCTTCAGATTACCGTTTACAAAGGTACAAAAATATAGGAATTCAGTTTTTTCTTACTTGTCCTAAATGACAATGGAGTCCATTTTTCTATGAAGAATTGATCGTAAACGATTATTTTTGTAGAAATTTGCTGCTGGGTGATGTAATTTATTTGATCATCTTGCGTCTAAAGGGCAGTATTGATCAAGAATAAGATGGAGACATTACAAAAAGAATTTGCGCAAATCGTAAAAGAGAACAAGAGCACGATCTATACGGTGTGCTATATGTTCGCGAAAGATTCCGATGATGTGAACGACTTGTTTCAAGAGGTATTAGTGAATTTGTGGAAGGTTTTTGACTCTTTTATGGGTCATAGTAATATCCGGACGTGGATTTACCGAATTGCTTTGAATACGTGTATATCCTTAAACAGAAAGAAGAGGCTGAAGACGATCCCGTTGAGTCTGGATGTTAATCTTTTTGAAGATAAGGATGAGGAGACCAGGCAGGTGAAACTCTTGCATGACCGCATCAACAGACTTGAGCTTTTTGACAGAGCCATCGTGCTGCTCTGGCTTGAGAATATCAGTTATGACGAGATCGGTGCTATCGTCGGGATCTCAACGCACAATGTGGCTTCACGCTTGTTCAGGATCAAGGAAAAGTTGAAAAATATGTAGAACCTTTAATGAAGGATGAAAATGGAAACAAATGAAGATACCGAATTAGGACAGATGAAGGAACAACTTGCATTACTCAAGAAAAAACTCAGAAATGAGAGCATCGTGAATGACAAGTTGATGAGAAAGATCATGAGTGATAAAGTGTCTAAAATCAATCGTGATACGATGGTGGGCTATATCTTGATATTTCTGGCCATACCTTACTGGACCTGGCTGTCTGTTGACATGCTGGATTTCTCGTGGTGGTTTTGCGGAGTGACAGATATGTTCTTTATAGTTGCCTTGATCTATACCTACATCTCTCACAAGGACATAAGAGCCAAAGAACTGTTGGAAGGGAACTTGTTGGAAGTAAGTTATAAAATAACGAGGATGAAGAAGATGGAAGCAAACTGGCTGAAAATAGGTATGCCTTTTCTGGTGATATGGCTCACCTGGATGGTTCTCGAAATATTACACGGCCGGAATGGCAATTCTGCCAGCATTCTTGTTGGCGGGGCCATCGGTGCGGTCATCGGCGGAATTATCGGTACGTGGCAATATCGCAAAAAACAAAGAAGGGCAGAAGAAATCATCAGTCAGATCAAAGAGCAATGTAAGGACGATTGAATGGCAAGAGGCTACATTTGAAAAATGACAGGGTAAAGGACAACCGTATCATCCGGGGGGCGTGCTCTGCCCCCCCCGGATGATACTCTCTTTTTTACAATAAATCTTTTTTGGAGTCCTTTTCGGTTATTTTTCTTATCGCCTTGCATGGTGCCCCGAAAGCTACATAACCGGCAGGTATATCTCTGGTAACTACACTTCCTGCACCTATGACAGCACCGTCGCCGATATGCACTCCCCCTAAGATTACTACATTCGCCGCAATCCATACGTCATTTCCTATATGGATCTCATCCGCATATTCTGAGACGGAAACGTGCCCGTCCGGGTATTTCATTGCGACTCGTTCCTGGGCCATAAGAGGATGATTCGTAGCCATCAGAGAGACATTCGGACCGAACATGACATCATCACCGATGTAAATGCGGCCATCATCCATCACCATAAGATTGAAATTGGCAAAGAAATTCTCACCGATAAAGGTATGGATACCATAATTAAACTGTATCGGTCCTTGAAAGTAAAATTTTTTCCCGATAGCTCCGATAAACTCTTTTATAAGAGATGAGCGGCCTTCATCGTATTCATCCATTTGATTGTATTTACGACAAAGTTCGTGAACTTTGTGCTTGATGTCACGGAGCTCTTTGGTGCGGGCATCGAATAGGCGACCTGCAAAAATCTTTTCTTCTTCTGTCATTCCAACTTATTTAAAATTCTAGTATATTAAAAAATGATCAGTCAAAGTCCTGTTTAAAAGAGGATTATCGAAATTACTTTATCCTGGCTCCGAGTCTTTTCCCCTTGTTTAATATCCTTTGTGGAATAGTTTTCTTACCCTTTGTACCAGGATAAATCAATTTGCCAATGACTTTAAACCCAGAATAATGGAGAATTTCTTTCATGGCATGATTGGTATTTGAGGTCTCACGGAAAATCCAGCTGAACGGCCATATTGTAGTACAAGCTGTCACGATAACAGCCTTTTTCCCCTTATGCAAGGGGATAGGAATGCCCCTTTTTGATTCTCCCATCATAGAAGGTACGATACGGTCGAACATGACTTTCATCTGGCCACTCATATTCCCCCAATAGACGGGAGTGCCGAGGAGGAGAACGTCACATCGCTTTATTTCTTCGGCCATACGATGACCATCATCCTCGGGCAGGATACAAGTTCCGGAGGTCCTGCATCTCATGCAACCCGTGCATGGACGGATATTCAAATCGTTCACATCTATCCAATGAACATCAGCAGATCCTATAGAATCTGCCACAGAGTGGAGCATTGTCGCTATGTTACCCTTTTTCCGGGGACTTCCATTAATTACCAGGACTCTCATCTTTATTTAATAATGAACCACATTCCGTCTTAAAGATCTGACCATCGTCTCTTCCTCTTCACGTCATTGATTCAGAAAAATACCGTACAAAGGTACAAAATTTATGATCAGCGCATTGTCAGGACAAGACAATTTTCAATTAATTCTGCCAACGATTTTAATCTGTGCTATACGATTAACCATATCTTAATATTTTGTAAGTTTTTTCTCGTTTCATCGTTTCGAAATGACATGAAGATATTTATTTCTTCAATGTAAATCGGAACGTTTTGTAAATTTATTGTTATTTTTGTACAGGATAAAAGAAATTAAATTTTCCATAAATATGAAGAACTATAGGATACAAGAATTTCCTGATTCAAGGATAGCAAGTATAGATGTTTGTGAGATGGGGAAGAAGAAACATCATATAGCCGCATTGCTGGAATTGGATGTGACCGAAAGTAGAAGGAAAATCAGAGCTTATAACAGAGCTCATCGGGGGAAAATTTCTTTTACGGCGTGGCTGATTAATGTTATTGGAAAAACGATCAAGAGGCACGAAGTGGTAAGTTCCTATCTGATTGGGAAAAAGAAATTGATGGTTTTTGAAGACATCAATATTTCCATTATCGTAGAAAAAAAACTGAATGGGAAAAAAGTACCTTTCCCTCTTATTATTGAAAAGGCCGATGAGAGAAGTGTTGAGTCAATAGCAGAAAAGATTTCAGAGGCCAGGGGCCAGGAAATTACAGGCCATGACATTGTACTTCAAAAACGGACAAGGCGAATGGAACGGATATATTATGTCCTTCCCCGTCTTCTCAGATTACTCTTCTGGAAATATCTGCTGAAACATCCCAAATTTGCTTTTAATACGATGGGTAATGTAGCATTCACCTCTATTGGAATGATGGGGAAAATCAACGGTTGGTTCATTCCGATATCTGTACATCCAATATGTTTCGGGATAGGTTCTGTCATCAAAAAACCAGTTGTAGTAGAGGACAAGATCACCATAAGGGAAATATTGAATGTATCCGTTCTTATAGACCATGATGTGATAGATGGGGCTCCTATGGCCAGGTTTGTCAATGAGTTGAAAGAAAACATAGAAACAGGGTCAGGCATATCATCTGAAAAGATTTTTTCAGACTGATGGTCTGTATGGATGTGAAAATCAGAGTTTACAGGGTATGGAAGGCATACAACAGGAGCTCCCGGATAGGAATTTGTCATGCCGTCTTTTTGTGATGAATGTGAATTTTCACAAAGAAAGTAAGTATTTTTGTTTTTTGCCTCTGCAGGTTTTATCATTTCAGAAATTTTGCTTAAATTTGTACCAAGCTTTGTTAGGGAAGGGAAGTTTGTATGCCATTAAGATTACCGGATAAATTACCAGCTATAGAGATTCTGAAGAAGGAGAATATTTTCGTCATGGACGAGACACGGGCTCACAGCCAGGAGATCCGTCCGTTGAAGATCGTTATCCTTAACTTGATGCCTCTGAAGATTACTACCGAGACCGATTTGATCCGGCTGCTCTCCAATACGCCACTTCAGTTGGAAATTTATTTCATGAAGCTGAAAAGCCATACGCCGAAGAATACGCCCATCGAGCACATGATCATGTTTTACAAGGACTTTGATGAACTCCAGAAACATAAATTCGATGGGATGATAGTGACCGGTGCACCGGTGGAGACCATGAAATTTGAGGATGTCGAGTACTGGCGGGAGCTGGAAGGTATTTTTGACTGGGCTCGTACACACGTAACTTCCACACTGTATATCTGCTGGGCTGCACAGGCAGCCTTATATCATTTCTATGATATTCCCAAGTATGCGTTGAAGAAAAAGATGTTTGGCATTTTCCGCTCACGTATTCTTGATCCGTTACTGCCTATTTTCCGTGGGTTTGATGATGTGTTCAGTATGCCTCAGAGCCGCCATACGGAAGTACACCGGGAAGATATTGTGAAGATCCCTGACCTGCGTATTATCGCTGAATCGAAAGACAGCGGAGTGACGGTCGTCATGTCACGTAATGGCAGGGAGTTCTATCTCACTGGGCATTTGGAATACGCTCCTTATACACTGGACAAGGAGTACAAGCGCGATTTTGGCAAGCGCAATGATGTGGATGTCCCGAAAAATTATTATGTTGATGATGATCCTCATCAACGGCCACTTGTGATGTGGCGTTCTTCTGCCAATCTGTTTTACAGTAATTGGATCAACTATTATGTCTATCAGGAGACCCCCTATAATATTGATGATATTAAGTAGGTTGAGACCCTTGACAGATGAAGGAAGGAATAGATGAAAGCAAAACGGTTAGAACTCTTGGCACCTGCAAGGAATCTGCAAACAGGCATTGCTGCCATTGATCATGGAGCTGATGCCGTATATATTGGTGCCGCCGGGTTCGGCGCCCGTCAGGCTGCAGGGAATCCGATCGGTGATATTCGCCTGTTGTGCGAATATGCCCATCACTTTGAGGCGAAAGTTTATGTGACCGTCAATACGATTGTCTATGATAATGAAATGGACACCGTCAGGGGGCTGCTCTCTGAATTGGCTTCTGCTCATGCCGATGGCATTCTCGTTCAGGATATGGGCCTTCTGGGACTGGCACAGCGGGAGCGTGTTCCTGTCCATGCCAGCACGCAATGTGATGTCCGGACAGCAGAGAAGGTACGCTGGCTGAAGTCCCTGGGCTTCAGCCGTGTCGTCCTGGCCCGCGAGCTCTCACTGGAGGAGATCAGGAAAATCCATGAGGCTGTCCCGGACATTCAATTAGAAGTGTTTGTCCATGGGGCACTTTGCGTGAGTTATTCCGGCGTGTGCTATGCCTCCCAGCAGGTTTTCAACCGTTCTGCCAACCGCGGAGCCTGTGCACAGTTCTGCCGGTTGAAATTCGACCTGACAGACAGTGACGGTAAGGTCATTGAAAAGCAGCGGTATATGTTGTCCCTGAAAGACTTGTGCCTGGCCAGCCATCTTGAAGAACTCGCTGATGCGGGAGCTTGCTCCTTCAAGATCGAGGGACGATTGAAAGATATTGATTATGTCAAGAATGTAGTCTCTGCCTATTCTGAAGAACTGGACCAACTCATCCGTCGCAGGCCGGAGGATTATTGCCGTTCTTCGCGGGGCAGGATCATCCGCACTTTCAGACCGGATGTGAAGAAAACTTTTAACCGGGGGTTCACGACTTACTTCTTCCATGGCCGGCAACCGGAGATCGGGACGATGGATACTCCTAAGGTTACGGGCGAGTATGTGGGAACGGTAAAGGAAATCAGCCAATGGAGTTTTACGGTTGCCGGTACAGCCAGTTTTACGAATGGTGATGGTCTCTGCTTCTTTAATGATCATCATGATCTCGAGGGATTCCGGGTCAACCGGGTTGAAAATAACCGGCTTTTTCCTCAACGGATGCCCGCAGGTCTTCATAAGGGGATGCGGCTTTACAGGAATCATGATGAGGCCTTCAGGAATATTCTTGAAGGTCAAACCGCAGAACGGAAGATCCCTGTACGTATGCGATTGTCCGCCGTTGACAAGGGCATATTACTTGAGGTGACGGACGGACATTATGCTGCCCGGACCCTTTCAGAATGGAAATTGCAAAAGGCTGAAAAACCTCAGAAGGAAAACATGGACCGGCAGTTGACCAAACTGGGAAATACTCCGTATTGCTGTGAGCACGTGGAAATCACGGAAGGAACAGAGACTTATTTCGTTCCGAACAGCATCCTCTCGGCGTTGAAGCGGAGCACCATAGAAAAACTAGGGGCATCAGCGTCAGAGGAGTCTCCTCTGACTTCCTGGAAAGAGCAGGGACTTTTGGCGGGATCTCCAACTCCTCCTTCACCGCCTCTTCCCGGGAGCAGGAAAAGAATGCCATTAAACTGGCAACCGGAATATACCAGGTATCCCTATCTCTATAATATCAGCAACCACCTGGCCAAAGCATTCTATCTTGGACAGGGCCTGGCCGTGGACGGGAAAGCCGTGGAACTTTCCGGCCCTTTGGCCAGAACGGAGCCGGAGCCCCTGATCATGCAGTGCCGCTATTGCATCCGCTACGCGTTGGGATATTGTGTGAAAAGAGGAGGAGAGCGTCCCGTATGGAAAGAACCTCTGTTTCTGGTGCTGCCCGGCGCGAAAAAGTTTCGACTCGAGTTTAATTGTAAAGCGTGTCAAATGAATATCTATGCAGAGAAGTAGAACCTTCGTTCTGATCATCCTGATGATGATGTTCCTGACCGGTTGTTATCACCGGCCAGCCACACGGTTTCGTGCCCCGCTGATCCAATACAGTGAGAAGCAACTTGATTCCATTTCCTTCTCCTCTACCCATCATTATACCTATAAGTATAATTTTCTGGTCAAGAGTGATTCTTTAGTCCTTTATGAGCAGCAGCCTGTAGAGATCGTCAACAATATGAGTACCGATTCCTTTGCCGTGAAGCATCACACCTTGCTGGTGGTTTCGGATATTCGTATTGTCCCCCAGGATTCCATTGATTCCGTGTGGATTCAACTGGGCACAGAGAATGCTCAGTTTGGGTGGATACACGAGTCGAGGCTCTTGCCGAACGTGGTGCCTGATGACCCGATTTCAGAATGCATCTCTACTTTTTCAGACACCCATTTACTCATCTTTCTTATTATTATTGTTGTCATCGGTTTTGCCTATCTCCTCAGGACCATTCTTCAGAAGAATGCCAAGATTGTTCACTTCAATGATATAGACTCGTTTTATCCCACTTTGCTCTGCCTGATAGTGGCTTCCGCTGCAACCCTTTATGCCAGCATCCAGACCTTTTTCCCCGATGTATGGCAGAATTTTTATTTCCATCCTACTCTGGATCCGTTCCACGTTCCCGTCCCGCTCTCGATATTCCTCATTCTGGTCTGGGCGATGCTGATTATAGGCATGGCGGCACTGGACGATATTCGGAAGCAATTGCCATTCGGAGATGCCGTGCTCTATACCTTCGGATTGGCCGGCGTATGTGCCATCGACTATATCCTTTTCAGTATAAGTTCCTTGTATTATGTGGGTTATGTATTGTTAGCCTTTTATTATTATTTTGCAATCAAGCAGTACTTAAAACACGACCGCGTAAAATATGTTTGTGGGAATTGCGGGGCAGAATTGAAGCATAAGGGACGTTGTCCGCGTTGTGGAGCGATGAACGATTAAGGAAAAAGGACCTTAAAATCACCTGTTTTCCGCAAGTAAAGAGTTGTGCTTCTTGTGGAGTTTAGGGAATAAGTTTCCGGCAGGGGCAGTCCTATAGATAAGGAAAGGACGGATCGGAATGGTCCTTAAATTTCCTTATAAATGAGGATTTCACAGATCAATGAAAGTTTGTACCTTTGCAGACAAATAACAATATTAACTTGTATGAATAATCAATCGATTATGGCCTTTGCCCTGTTTGTGGCAATGGCAGTGCCTAAACCGGCGCTGGGGAGGGTAAATCCTGTAACTGACCTTTCGGATTCCTCACGCGTACATGACCTGGATGAAGTTGTTGTGGTACGCCAGCCCAAGGAATTCCTCCGTCTCCGGCAGCAGTCGTTAAGCAGTACAATCCTTTCCTTCAAGGAAATGTCGGATCTCGGAATACGTGACCTTCGTGATATTTCATCATACGTACCTTCTTTTGTGATGCCCGCTTATGGATCACGGTACACCTCTTCGATTTATGTCAGAGGAATAGGAAGTCGTATTAACAGTCCGGCCATAGCCCTTTACCTGGACGGTATGCCCATTATCAGCAAGGCCGCATTTAACTTTCATACCTATCAACTCGGGCGTGTGGTTATTCTCCGCGGGCCTCAGGGAACTCTCTATGGGCAGAACACAGAAGGAGGAGTCGTGAGGATGTATTCCCGTAATCCTCTATATTATCAGGGTACAGATGTCAGTCTCAGTATCGGATCGAAGTTTTACCGGAATGCTGAGTTTGCCCATTATCAGAAGTTAAATGACCGTCTGGGCATGTCATTAGCCGGTTTTTATGACGGACAGAATGGATTTTTCAGAAACCAGACCACGGGCAAGCGGGCTGATCAGTATAACGAGGCTGGTGGTAAGTTACGGTTAGTCTATCAGGCTAATGACCGGTTGAACCTGGACTATACGGCTGACTATCAGTACGTGAATCAGAATGGATTCCCATACGGTCTGCTGGACCTGAAGAGTGGCAAGACGGCTGAGCCTGCAGCTAACCGCCAGTCAACTTATCGCAGGAACATGCTGAACACGGGATTGACCATAGGCTATAAAGCCAACAGTTTCGATTTCAACAGTACCTCCAGTTATCAGTATCTCAGGGATAATATGTTCATGGACCAGGACTTCCTGCCCCAGGACCTTTTACATCTCAGACAGAAGGAATTGCAGAACGCCTTCACTCAGGAATTTGACTTTAAAGGCAACCATGCCGTAGGAGGGTTCTGGCACTGGACCGTAGGCACCTTCTTCTCCTCTGAATGGCTGCGCACGGATGGTCCTGTGTATTTTGACAAAGACATGACTACTCCGATGGCAGAAGGTATACAACAGCAGATGTATTCGGGAATCGTTGCTGCAATGGCAGGGAAGATGATGCAGCAGGGGATGTCGCAGTCCGCTGCAATGGCTGCTGCAAAGAAGGCCGTTGATGCTGCCGGCGGCGTAAGCATGGACGTAGCGATGGGAGCCCCTGGAGTCTATCATACTCCTGAGTATAATTTCGCACTTTTTCACGAGAGTAATTTTGATATTACGGATCGCTTGACTGGAACGGTCGGACTTCGTTATGATTTTATGCATACAAAGATTCATTATCAGACCTCTGCTTATATGTCTATGGCTGCTGATGTGATGGGGGTTAAGGCTACCAATGTGCTTTCAACGGCATTGGATGGCATGGCCCATGACAATTATAACCAACTCCTTCCTAAATTCGGCTTGAACTACCGGTTTGACGAACAGGGGAGTAATGTTTATGCTACGGTAAGCAAAGGTTACCGTGCAGGCGGTTATAACTTCCAGATGTTTTCAGACATCCTTTCATCCGAATTGTATGCAAATGCTGCAAAGGCAATGAATGGAAGTTATTCCGTACCTCATACGGAAGAAGACTATAAAAAGATTGCAGAGACCATTTCCTATCGTCCGGAGACGAGTTGGAATTATGAAGCCGGCACCCATGTCAATCTTTTCAATCATTCTGTACAGTTTGACTTTTCTGCCTTTTACATGCAGATCCGTCATCAGCAGCTTTCGGTGATGTCCAACAACTATGGTTATGGCCGTATGATGGTCAATGCCGGGCAGAGCTACAGCTGCGGAGTTGAGGCTTCTCTCCGTGGGCAGTCTTTGAACAATCATTTAGACTGGGCCTTGACATACGGTTTTACACATGCCGCATTCAAAAGTTACCAGGATAGTGTAAAAGTAAACGGCAGCTACCAGTTGGTAGATTACAAGAATAAGAAGGTGCCTTATGTCCCGATGCATACATTCTCCGCTCGGGCAGACTATCGTTTTGACCTTCCTGCCGGCAAATTACAGGCGATTATCATTGGAGCCAATGTCTATGGGCAGGGCAAGACCTATTGGGATGAAAGTAACACCTATGCGCAGAAGTTCTACGCAGTATTGGGCGCCCATGCGGATCTTGATTTTGGTTTTGTCAAATGGAGTTTCTGGGGTCGTAATCTGACCAACACAAAGTATAATACCTTTTCTTTCCAGAGCGGGGCTTCAGGCCAGGAGTTGACCTTTGCCCAGCGAGGTAATGGCATACAGTGTGGAATCGATTTGAAATTTCATTTTTAACTCTGTTGTGAATTCCCGAGAGATGCGATCTACAAGCATCTCTTAATCTTTATATTTACTGTTTGAAGAGAGCCGTATGCGATTTCGTGTACGGCTTTTTCAATTTTAGTTATGGTTATTCATCAGGACAGTAAAAGGGTATAAATATACAAATATATCTTGATTTTACGGAAATAAAGTATCAATTTGCAAAAATATCGGGGAGAACAGGTGACATTAATGAATTATTTGTTATCTTTGTCAAAAAGATAATAACTAAAAATAAGGTTGAAATGATATTAGATATTGAGATGATCAGAAATTTCTATGCATCGTATGCGGGTAGAGTGAGTAAAATCAGGGAAGTTCTCCAGCGTCCGCTGACGTATGCTGAGAAAGTGTTGTATTCTCATCTTTATGATCCTGTTCAGTTGAGACCTTTCAAGCGAGGAGCCGAGTATGTGGATTTCAGGCCTGATCGTGTGGCGATGCAAGATGCTACCGCCCAGATGGCCCTGCTTCAGTTTATGAATGCAGGCAAGGATGAAGTAGCGGTTCCTGCCTCCGTTCATTGTGATCATCTGATCCGTGCTGACAGGGGAGCGGCACTGGACTTACCGGTTGCGCGGATGACAAACAAGGAAGTTTACGACTTCCTGAGTTCCGCTGCCCGTAAATATCATATCGGCTTCTGGGCTCCTGGTGCAGGCATTATCCATCAGGTCGTACTTGAGAACTACGCCTTTCCTGGAGGAATGATGCTCGGAACAGATTCCCATACGCCTAATGCGGGAGGACTGGGTATGGTCGCCATTGGCGTGGGTGGAGCTGACGCCGTGGACGTGCTGACCGGACAGCCCTGGGAGTTGAGGATGCCGCGTCTGATCGGCGTACATCTTACCGGCCGTCTGTCCGGATGGGCTGCTCCCAAGGATGTGATCTTGAAAATCTTGGGCATGCTGACCGTCAAGGGAGGAACGAATGCTATCCTGGAATACTTTGGTGAAGGGGTGGAAACGATCTCTACTACCGGGAAAGCAACGATTTGCAATATGGGTGCGGAGTTAGGTGCGACCTGCAGCATTTTTCCTTTTGACGATCATGCTGACGAATATCTCAGCAAGACAGGGCGTCAGGAGGTGGCCGGGCTGGCCCGTAAATATGCGGCAGACTTATGTGCTGATCCGGGAATAGAAGAGCATCCGGAAAAGTATTATGACCGGATTCTGGAAATAGACCTCAGTAAGATAGAACCTTATCTTAATGGTCCCTTCACTCCGGATGCGGCCACACCTGTCAGCATGATGAAAGGGAAAGGTCCAGAGAAGGGTTATCCCATGAAAGTAGAGGTGGCCCTGGTCGGGAGTTGTACGAATTCAAGTTATCAGGATCTTGCACGGGCTGCAAGTGTGGCCCGTCAGGCGATCCTGAAGAATATTCCGGTAAAGGCACAGTTGATCATCAATCCCGGGTCTGAGCAGATCCGCTGCACCGCAGAGCGGGATGGTCTCCTCGATGATTTCCGCAAGATAGGAGCGGTGATCATGACCAATGCCTGTGGTCCTTGCATCGGACAGTGGAAACGGCATACAGATGATCCTGTCAGAAAGAATACGATTGTCACTTCCTTCAACCGGAATTTCCGCAGAAGGGCTGACCAGAACCCTAACACTTTTGCCTTTATCGGCAGTCCGGAGATGGCCACAGCACTTGCTATTGCCGGCAGGCTGGACTTCAATCCGCTGACGGATGTCTTGGCGGATCGTGATGGTGCTGAGGTGAGACTGGAAGAACCATGCGGTAATGATTTCCCTCCGGACGGGTTTATTTCTCATCTTCATCCGGAGGAAGAGGGACTTCTTGCCCTGGAACGGGAAGGACTGTTCGTCCCTCCCTCAGCGCAGAAACAGGAGGTGGAGGTGGTCATCTCACCTTCTTCCCAGCGATTGCAGAAACTTGAACCTTTTGCTCCGTGGAACGGGAAGGATTATGATAATATGCCCTTGCTGATCAAGACGAAAGGGAAATGTACTACGGATCATATTTCTATGGCAGGGCCATGGCTGAAATATCGCGGGCATCTGGAGAATATTTCCAGAAACCTGCTCATGGGAGCCGTGAATGCGTTCAATGGTGAATCTAACCAGGTGAAAGATCAGTTGGATGACCGTTACAAGGAGGTGTCCTCTGCAGCGTTGGACTATAAGCAGCATGGACTTGATTCCATCGTGGTCGCCGAGGATAATTATGGAGAAGGATCCAGCCGTGAGCATGCGGCCATGGAGCCCCGGTATCTGAATGTGAAAGTGATTCTTGCCAAGAGTTTTGCCCGGATTCATGAGACCAATTTGAAGAAGCAGGGGATGCTTGCATTGACGTTTTCCGATAAAAAAGATTATGACAGAGTTATGGAGAACGATCGCATTTCCATCAAGGGACTGAAGGATTTCGCGCCGGGGCACCAGCTTCTGGTGGTCTTGAAGCATCAGGATGGCCATGAGGAGCATTTCCCGGTGGAGCATACCTATAATAAAATTCAGATAGAATGGTTCAAGGCCGGAAGTGCACTGAACCTGGCCCGGCGGAAAGAGGAGAAAAGATCAGAGTGATGAATATTGAAATTTAGAACCAAGAAGGGAAGAAAACCATGAGTAGTATGAAAAAGGAGTATTTAATTTACAAGTTATCGGATGAGGTGAAAAGTTCTTGTAAGATTCCGAAGGAAGCCTTTCAGAAATATGGCGTGAAGAGGGGACTTCGTAATGAAGATGGTACCGGTGTGCTGGTCGGATTGACCAATATCGGTAATGTAGTGGGATATAATCGTGATCCTGATGGCAAACTCTGTCCCTGTGATGGAAAGTTGTACTATAGGGGGTATGAGTTGGATGACCTGGTGAGTCCGTTATTGAAAGAAAAGCGTTTCGGCTTCGAAGAAATTGCCTATCTGATCCTTTCAGGAGAACTTCCGGACCGGGAAGAACTCGAAGCCTTTAAAGAATTGTTGAATGACAATATGCCCTTGGATCATCGTACTATCGTACACATCATTGACCTGGAAGGTTCTAATATTATGAATATTCTCGCTCGGTGTGTACTTGAAATGTATACTTTTGATCCTAATCCGGATGACATATCACGGGATAACCTGATGCGTCAGAGCATAGAACTGATTGCGAAGTTTCCTACCATCGTAGCTTATGCTTATAATATCTATTGTCACTCCGTGCAGGGGCAGAGCCTGAATATCCGTCATCCGAAAGAAAATCTGTGTATTGCGGAGAACTTCTTATATATGCTCGGGGGGGAAGATTATACTAACCTGGATGCCCGGATACTGGACCTGCTCCTTATCCTGCAGGCAGAGCATGGCGGAGGTAATAACTCTACTTTTACCGTTCGCGTCACTTCTTCTACCCGTACAGATACCTATTCTTCGATTGCTGCAGGTATCGGGAGTCTGAAAGGTCCCTTGCATGGTGGAGCTAACATTAAAGTGATCAACATGTTGCATCATCTGAAAGAAAGCATCAAGGACTGGACCAATGTGGATGAGATTGATACTTACCTGAACCGGATGTTGAATAAGGAAGCATACGATAAGAGTGGCCTGATCTACGGGATCGGCCATGCCGTATATACTAAAAGTGATCCTCGTGCCGTAGAACTGAAAAAACTGGGAGGAGAACTGGCAAAAGAGAAGGGGCGGGAAGAAGAGTACCATTTTCTTACCCTGTTGGAACAGGAAGGGATAAAATGTCTGATGAAGCACCGGGGTGGAACCAAGCCTGCTTGTGCAAACCTGGACTTTTACAGTGGTTTTATCTATGAGATGCTCGGACTGCCACAGGAGATCTATACTCCTATTTTTGCCATGGCTCGTATCGTCGGCTGGACAGCCCATCGGATTGAAGAACTCAACTTCGAAGGTCGCCGTATTATCCGCCCGGCTTACAATAACCTCCTGAAGCAGAAGAAGTATGTGCGGATAGATGAACGGTAACGTCTCTGCAAATCTCACTTTATTTCATTGATTTGATTCCCGAAGATGCGAGTGTCCTGACGACTTTATCATCCGCCCATTTCCCGTTTTTTTTAGCCAGACAGATCTGCCGGTATTTCTCCAGTTTCTCTGCGGCTTTGTTAGCTGCTGCACGGGCATAAGGATTGTCGGGAGCTTCTTCAGGAGTGATGCGCATGGTCTGTGCATTCTTGATAAGGTCTTTTACCACCTCTCCGCCGACGACAAGGCCGGCAGCAGCAGGAACGAAAGCGTTGCTTGCCGGAATGTCCCGTCGTGCAGTGCATTTGCGCATATCTTTATTCGGACAGATACAATGAAAGCGACAACTGATGGATGGGTCATCGATCTGCTTGAGAGGCTCTTCTTCACTATAGACCACTTTGAGATGCGGAATATGCAGTTTGCGGAGTTTCTTGCGGATAACTTTGGCCAGCGGGTCCATTTTTGTCTTGTTGATGTCCGCTACACGGAAAGCAGTAGGATCCAGTTTGTCCGCAGCCCCCATGCAGGAGATGATCGGGATATGAAGTTCATGGCAACGTTTGATCAATTCGAGTTTGGCGGTAACCGTATCAACGCAGTCGACGACATAATCGAAGAGAGAGAGATCAATGTCATCAGCATTGGCCGGCATGTAGAACATCTGGTACTTATGCACGATGCATCTTCTGTTAATATCATGGATCCGTTCTTCAGCCACATCCACTTTATGCCTGCCGACGGTGGAGAGCAGGGCATAGATCTGCCGGTTGACATTTGTCAGGCAGACCCGGTCATCATCAAAGAGATCCAGTTCTCCGATGCCACTGCGGGCGAGGACTTCGGTGACATAACCGCCTACCCCTCCGATGCCGAACACAGCCACTCGTGAGCCATTGAGGGTATCGATAGCCGGTTTCCCAAATAATAGTTGAGTTCTTGAAAATTGATTTTGCATTTTACTATGATCCTTTGAGGGATACAAAGTTAGTGAAAAAAAGCAGGTTCAGGAAATAAATGGTTATTAATCTCATAAAAAACGTACCCCCGAGGGGGTACGAATATTCTCAGTTTAAAAGTTTAATATGGATTTTCCGGTGAGGTGACCCTGATCAATTTAGGGTTGACGAATTCATAGATTCCTGCAGGAGACTGTTCGCGGCCGATGCCGGAATTCTTCGTTCCGCCGAAGGGAAGTTCAGGTGCGATGCCAGTGACATGATTAATGTAAACCATGCCGGTATCGATCTCTCGTGCGACAGCCTTTGCCCTCTGAAGATCAGTTCCGAAGACTGTTCCTCCAAGTCCGAAATTTGTCGCATTGGCTAACTGGATGGCATCGTCAATATTCTTATAGGCATAAACGACCAGGACAGGTCCGAATATTTCATCGGAATAGGCATCCATGCCCGGTTCGACATGGGTCAGGATTACGGGATTCACGAATGCTCCCTCCAGGTCCGGCCGTCCTCCCCCGAACTCCAGTTTTGCCCCTTGTCTGATGGCCCGTTTGATTTGTCGGATGACCTCTTGAGCTGCCTCTTCACTGGATAGAGGAGCGATGTCTGTTTGCGGATCCATAGGATCCCCCAATTTCAATTTTGCTAGCAGAGTTTTCATCTTGTCCAGAATACTCTGATATTTAGATTCCGGGACGATAATCCGTTTAGGTGAGATACATACCTGTCCAGCATTCCACATACGGCCGTAGACGGCTGTTTCGACAGCTTTGTTTATATCTGCATCCTCCATGATGATGAAAGGATCACTTCCTCCCAGTTCAAGGATGGATTTCTTGACATATTTGCCTGCTTCCGAAGCGATACTGGCCCCGGCTGGTTCGCTGCCGGTCAGAGAAACACCTCTGATCAATGGATTAGCTACCAGTTTGTCAATGTCATGTCCGGGTATGAACAGATTCTGGTATACACCATCAGGAAGTCCTGCTTCCCTGAACAGGTCTTCCATTATCTGTGCACATTGTGGTACGTTGGAAGCATGTTTGAGTACCATCGTATTACCAGCCATCAGGTTAGGTGCCGCAGACCGTGTAATCTGATAGAATGGAAAGTTCCACGGCTGGATGCTGAGCAGCACGCCTATAGGTTCATAGCTGATGAACGCTTCCCCCTTTTCCGTAGGTAATTTCTTGTCGGCGAGAAATTCCGCTGCATGATCGGCATAATAATCAAAAATGTCTGCACAGAGTTCTACTTCATAAATACTTTCTCTCAAGAGCTTTCCCATCTCTGTCGTAGCCAGTCGTCCAAGTTGCTCTTTCCGTCCACGCATCAGGGAGGCTACCCGGTGAATGATCCCTGCCCGATAGCCGAAGTCGGTCTTGCGCCAGGACTTGAAGGCGGTATCCGCATTTTGTATTTTTTCATTTATCTCCGTGTCGCTGATGACATCAAATTCCTTTTCTATCTTGTTAGTGAATGGATTCAGGGTCTTGATGGGTGAATGTTGTTTGTTCTGTTCCATGATGATATAAATTAAAAGTTAAACATCTGACTTCTCCATATCTTTTTACGATAAAGGAGCATGAATAAATCCTGTTCAGTGAACCGGATATATCCATACAGCAAAGATAAGTTTTAATTCGGAGATAACCTACTAAAGAGTTGGATTTTTTACATATTTTTCATGAGCGGTGAAAAGAAGTTGATATTCAAGTTGAACGTTGCGGATGCTCTATTTGAAGTATGTCTTTCCCCGTTGTGTCTATGTGTCCTGCAAAGGATAGGGAACGAAAAAGAAAAGGCCCCTCAGAACAGGTTTCCATTTCTGTCCTGAGAGGTCTGTTCGGCCAGGTCTGAACCTGGGAGCCTAAAGTGCCGTAAGGAAATTACTTGGCATATTTCCCGCTGAGACTTTCTTTCAGGATCAGGATTAATTCCTCTTGGGTAAGTTTATGATAACCGGCATCCGAGATGATTGTACCCTTGACAATTCCGGCTATTGAATCTTCCGTAGCACCAAAATCCTTGATTGACAGGGGCAGCCCGATTTCTACCATCCAGTTTTTCAAAGCATCCAGTCCTTCTTCAGCGATCTGCTGGTCTGTTTTTTGCGTCGGATTGACATTCCAGACATTTTCAGCAAAACGTTTGAATTTCGGCAGTCCGTATTTCATGACCAGATGATAGTAGGGAAGGGAAACGGCAGCCAGGGTGAAACCGTGAGGAGCATGTGTCTGTGCCCCGACGGAATGTCCGATCATGTGAACTTCCCAGTCCTGTTTCTTTGCGCACCCGATCAGAGAGTTTAAGGCCCAGGTTGCCGTCCACATGATATTTGACCGTGATTCATAATCTTCCGGATTTCTGACTGCGATTTTAGAGGCATGGATCAGTCCGCGCATGAGACCTTCTGCGATATAGTCAGAAGTATTGTCATCCTCTCCAGAGAAATACTGTTCCATGATATGGGACATGATGTCGAAGATTCCGGACTTCATCTGGTTCTCGGGAACGGTAAAGGTAAACCTGGGATTCAGAATGGAAAACCGGGGGACGAGGCGGTTGTCAAACATGTGACCGACTTTGAATTTGTTCTTGGCATCGGTGATGACACTGCCCGTATTCATCTCAGAACCTGTTCCTGCCATGGTCAGGACCACACCTACGGGGATGATCTTCTGATCCTGTGCCGGGTTCTGCTGGTCAAGGAAGAATTTCTTCCAGGGATCCCCATCATAGTAGACTGACGCAGCTACAGCCTTGGAATAGTCGCAGACAGAGCCGCCACCTACTGAAAGGATAAAGTCTACCTTGTTCTTCCGGGCAGTCTGGATCCCCTCAAGGAGTTTGTCAAGAGTGGGGTTAGACATGACCCCTGGGTTCTCGATAACCTTTTTGCCAGTTTGCTGCAGGATTTCCATGATCTGATCATAAATGCCATTGCGCTTGATACTTCCGCCGCCATAATTGAACAGGATAGTATGGCCGGAACATTTGAGTTCTTCACTTAAATTTTTCAGAGAATCTTCTCCGAAGTAAAGTTTTGTGGAATTCTGATAACTAAAATTTCCTAACATAATTTTGGTCTTTTAATGAAACATTTCTATGATCGTTTGATGAAGTTTTTGAACGTGAGGGTATTCCGGACGCTCACACATCCATCAAGTCACTCATAATATCGTCGGAAATATAGAGTCCCTGACGAGTCAGGGAGAGTTGGTGATCTCTGATTTTCATATTCTTGTCTTTAAGATGAGGCTCTGCATTCTGGAGCAGGAAAGAATATAATCCGTCTCCATATTCTTCTTTCATCTTTCTCAAGTCAATCCCTTCCCGAGTTCTCAGAGCAGTGGTAATCAGATCGTCATAACGGGTATCCATGCTCAGCCTCTCACTTTCACAGGGGATGTTTCCAGACTCTATAGCATGGATATACTGATGTAAATCTGCAATATTCCACTGCCTTGATGTCAAGTTGTAAGAATGAGCAGCGGCGCCGATTCCAATATACGGTATTTCATGCCAGTAAGAGGAGTTATGGAGACTCCGGTAGGGAGAGACGGTTTCAGGCCGGTCGTCCCAGGCAGGATGGTCTGGCCCTGGATTCTTCCTGCCTGACCGTAGTGTGCTCTGCCCGGAGGGACTATGGGCTTCCTGGTTTAATCGGGCGAAATTACTGATCTCATATTGTTCGTAACCGTTGTCATTAAGGGTATCAAGGAGTGTTTTGTACATCTCCAGACTCAGGTCATCATCAATTTCCCGGATTCTCCCCTCCTTCAGGAGATGATAGAGAGGGGTGCCCTTTTCGTACATCAGTGAATAGGCAGAGATGTGTTCCACCTGCAGACCCAGGGCTTCATGGAGGTCCTCTTCCCAGTCTGCCAGGGTCTCTCCGGGGAATCCGAACATCAGATCAATGCTGATATTATGGATGCCTGCATTTCTCAGGCGATGGACCGCTGCCGGGATCTGTTCTGCCGTATGCCGGCGATGGATGAACCGGAGCCGGGCGGGGGAGAAAGTCTGGGCCCCGATGCTCACCCGGTTTATTCCGAGGGAAACGATTTCCCGGGCAAACTCATCGGTAATGTCGTCAGGGTTGCATTCTATGGTGACTTCCCGGAACGATTCCGGGTGATGGACAGTACTCTCTTCCGTTTTACGGCCATAGATAGCATGGATATTAGCAAATAATTTTTCCAGATTACCTCTAGATAAAAGACTTGGCGTGCCTCCCCCGAGGTAAACCGTCTGGACAGGATCAACCGGCTTTTGCATTTTCATTTCCTTGCATAAGGCCTCCACGTAGGCATCCTGGAGAGGAAGAAGCGTGGTACTATAGAAACCGCAGTAAATACAGCGGCTGGCGCAAAAGGGGATATGTATATAGAGTCCTGACATCTGTTATCATTGGATTACGTGATGTAAAGATACGCATTTTTTTATGATTATCCCTATTTAAATAAAATCTTTCCGGAAATTTGACGGATTCATGCCTCTGATTCAGAATAAAAACAGGTCTGCCAGAAGGAGGTGCAATTTCTGTTGAGGTACGACAAAAACATAGATTTTTCTCTTTCTTGAGACCGTTTAAAACCCCACTTGTATAAAATCATGTTTTTATAGTTTGAATCTGGAATTTTATAACATTAGAAGAGCAGGTTAATATGTTTTAAAAGTCTGATTGTTTTATTTGATTTCTTTTGAGGTTTGTTAAAAAATGACTAACTTAGAGGCCAAAAAGAGGAAGACACAGGGCATCCCCTTATACCATGATGAAATCTATTATCATTTTAAATCTATAACAGTATGAGAGTATATCACACTAATGAAATCAAAAACATTGCGCTGATTGGCGCGTCAGGTAGCGGCAAGACCACACTTGCCGAGAGTATGCTATATGAAGCTGGTGTTATCAATCGCCGGGGTTCCATAGAAAACAAGAATACGACGGGTGATTATTTTCCTGTTGAATTAGAATATGGCTATTCTGTATTTCCCACCGTCCTGCATGTGGAATGGAACGACAAGAAACTCAATCTCATCGATTGTCCGGGAAGTGATGATTTTGTCGGAGGGACCATTACCTCTCTGAATGTAACGGATGAAGCCTTAATCCTGATTAATGGTCAGAGTTGGCCTGAAGTGGGTACACTGAATAATTTCCATTATGCAGAGGAGTTGAAAAAACCTGTTATCTTTTTGGTTAACCAGTTGGATTCAGATAAATGTGATTTTGATGACATCATCTCTAATATGAAAGAGATCTATGGTGATAAGTGTGTTGTCATCCAGTATCCGCTTCAAACAGGTCCTGATTTCAATTCTCTGATTGATGTACTCTTAATGAAGAAATATTCCTGGAAACCTGAAGGAGGAGAGCCTGTTATAGAAGATATTCCATCAGAAGAGATGGATAAAGCTATGGAGCTGCATAAAACTCTTGTTGAGGCGGCTGCAGAAAATGATGATACCCTGATGGAGAAATTTTTTGAAAGCGAGACCCTTACAGAAGATGAGATGCGTGAAGGGATCAGGAAGGGACTTGTGGCAAATTCGATCTATCCGGTTTTTTGTGTCAGTGCAAAGAAAGACATGGGAGTGCGTCGTCTGATGGAATTTTTGGGTAACGTGGTGCCTTTTGTCAGTGAGATGCCCTTACTCCATAATACGCGGGGGAAAGAGGTCAAGCCTGTTGTCGATGGCCCTGAGAGTTTGTATTTCTTTAAGACAGGGATGGAACCTCATATAGGTGAAGTAAGTTATTTTAAAGTCATGAGCGGGATGGTAAAGCCGGGAGATGATCTGACCAATGCGGACCGTGGAAGTAAGGAGCGTCTGGGACAGATATTCGTTTGTGCAGGAGCAAAACGGATCCCTATAGACCTGATGGAGGCGGGAGATATTGGTTGTACGGTCAAGTTGAAGGATGTTAAGACCGGCAACACCCTTGATGGAAAGGATTGTGACTGGCGTTTCAACTTTATCAAGTACCCGAACTCCAGGTATTCCCGTGCGATTCGCGCGGTCAATGAGCAGGAAACGGAAAAGATGATGGCTGCTCTGACGAAAATGTCTCAGGAAGATCCTACATGGGTCATAGAAAACAGCAAGGAATTACATCAGACGATCGTTCATGGTCAAGGAGAGTTTCATCTGCGCACCTTAAAGTGGCGTCTGGAAAATAACGAAAAAATACAGGTTAAGTTTGAAGAGCCTAAGATTCCGTATCGTGAGACGATTACCAAACCTGCTAAGGCGGTCTATCGGCATAAAAAGCAAAGCGGAGGGGCAGGCCAGTTCGGTGAAGTCCATCTGATCATTGAACCTTACGCCGAAGGGATGCCGGATCCTGTTTTCTATCATTTTGGCGATCAGGAATATAAGGTGACCTTGAAAGGGAAACAGGTCATCAATCTGGACTGGGGCGGACAACTTGTCTTTATCAATTCCGTTGTCGGTGGAGCCATTGATGCTCGTTTTATGCCTGCCATCCTCAAAGGTGTTATGGACTGCATGGAACATGGTCCGCTTACAGGCAGTTATGCCCGGGATGTGAGGGTTGTGGTCTATGATGGCAAGATGCATCCTGTAGACTCCAATGAATTGTCCTTTATGCTTGCGGCGAGACATGCTTTCTCAGAGGCATTTAAAAATGCTGGCCCGAAGATTCTGGAACCAATCTATGATCTTGAGGTGGATGTACCTTCTGCTTTCATGGGTGATGTGATGAGCGATCTGCAGGGACGCCGTGCCATGATTATGGGTATGGACAGTGAAGGGGTGTATCAGAGACTTCAGGCGAAGATCCCAGCCAAAGAATTATCGGATTACAGCATTGCTTTAAGTAGTATAACGGGTGGACGGGCAAGTTTTACCACCAAGTTTGCCAGTTACGAGTTAGTCCCGAATGCTGTTCAGAAAAAACTTATTTCTGAGTATGAAACTGAAGAGTCAAAAGATGAAAACGAATGATTTTCAGATTTATTGATCATGAAAGGGCAGATGCTGGAAGGTCTGCCCTTTTTCATGGATGTCTTTCGTCAGGAACTTTGCCATTGAAGCGAAGGGAATTGATGAAGAGAAGGAAAGATTTTCTGAATTTATAATGATATATAGACCATTAAAACGAGTCAATACCGTTAACAACAGTTAATATGATTGAAATTGTTAACAAAATTATGTTAACGATTTAAGAAAAATACATATCTTTGCCAACATGAAGAAGAGGACCATTTGGACGATAGCAATTATCATGGGCATTTCATTTCTTGCCTTATTGTTCTTGCAGTTGAATTATATTGAGGAGATGGCAGAAATGAAAAAGGAGCAGTTTGACGAATCCGTCAACCGCGCTCTTTACCATGCCTCTCGTAATCTGGAGCTGAATGAGACCTTGCAATATCTGGAAAAGGACGTAAATGCGAAAGAACTTGCCCGTAAGCGCGATTCCATCAAAACACATAAAGGGGCCGGTGCAGCTTCCCGTCAACCTTATCAGCAACTTTCAGTAAATGTAAAAGGTACCACATACCCTTCATTTGAATTGAAGACCCTTTCCCGTAAACCTTCGCAGATCCCCAAGGCGATGATCCTGAGGAATGACCAGAACACCATATCAGAAGCGCAGAAATCACTGCAGGAGATCGTCAAGAACCGTTATGTATATCAGAAATCCTTATTGGATGAGGTGGTCTATTCCCTTCTTTATTCCGCATCGGACAAACCTTTGAAAGAGCGTATCAATTTCAAGCTTCTGGATCAGGATCTGAAAGCAGAATTGATGAACAATGGGATCAATATTCCCTATCATTTCGTCGTTACGACAGCCGATGGGCGGGAAGTTTACCGCTGTCCTGACTATACCTCAAAGGGAGAGGAATATTCTTATTCCCAGCCGCTTTTCAGGAATGACCCACAGTCAAGCATAGGGGCAGGGGTGATCAGGGTTCATTTCCCAACGATGAACAGTTATATCTTTTCCAGTGTCAGGTTTATGATTCCGAGCATTATCTTCACGCTCATCCTTCTGATCACTTTTATTTTCACCATTGGGATTATCTTCAGATCCAAGCGGTATTCTGAAATCAAGAATGATTTTGTTAATAATATGACCCATGAATTGAAGACCCCGATAGCCAGCATCTCTCTGGCTGCCCAGATGATGACAGACAAGAGTGTGGTGAAGAGTCCTCAGATGATGTCTCATCTTGCAGGCATTGTAGATGATGAGTCCAAACGTCTACGGTTCCTGGTGGAGAAAGTCTTGCAGATGTCTATGTATGACCAGAAGAAGGCCGTTCTGAAAAAGCGCAAGTTGGACCTGAACGAAATGGTGGAACAAATTGGCAACTCGTTTACGCTCAGAGTAGAGCATACGGGCGGGAAGGTCTATACCCAGATAGAAGCCGTGGATTCCACTATTTATGTGGATGAGATGCACTTTCAGAATGTGATCTTCAACCTGCTTGACAATGCCGTGAAATATCGTAAACCGGAAGAGCCGCTAAGCATTTATCTTAAAACCTGGAATGAAGGAAATAAAGTTTGCTTGTCGGTTAAGGATACAGGCCTGGGAATCAAGAAAGAGAATCTGAAGAAGATATTTGAAAAGTTTTACCGTGTCCATACCGGTAATATACACGATGTGAAAGGTTTTGGATTAGGTTTGGCTTATGTGAAGAAAATGGTAGATCTCCATGAAGGTGAGATCCATGTGGACAGCCAGTATGGAAAGGGCACCATCTTTACCATTAAGTTGCCTTTTATCGCTGATGAGCAATGATCTTTCAGCATGGATGTATAGACAATGGAGGCAGTGGAGATAGATATTCAATTTCCTTCATAGATGCAATGGCATTCTTCCGGATAAGAAATTCAATAATATATATTTACAAATAAATAATTAGACTATGGACGAAAAAATCAAGATTTTGCTGTGCGAGGACGATGAGAACCTCGGCATGCTGCTCCGTGAATATTTGCAGGCAAAAGGTTATCAGGCTACACTTTGTCCTGATGGTGAAATTGGTTACAGGGAATTTTTGAAAGATAAGTACGATATTTGTGTGCTGGACGTGATGATGCCTAAGAAGGATGGATTTACCCTTGCACAAGAGATTCGTCAGGCTAATTCTGAGATCCCGATCATATTCCTGACTGCCAAAACGCTCAAAGAAGATATTCTCGAAGGCTTTAAGATCGGAGCCGATGACTATATTACCAAACCCTTCTCTATGGAGGAGCTGGTTCTCCGTATAGAGGCAATCCTGCGTCGTGTCCGCGGAAAGAAAAACAAAGAATCCACACTTTACCATATCGGTAAATTTACTTTTGACACGCAGAAGCAACTGCTGACGATCGGTGACAAGCAGACGAAGTTGACGACCAAGGAGAACGAGTTGCTGGCTCTTCTCTGCTCACATGAGAATGAGATATTACAACGCGATTTCGCCTTGAAAACTATCTGGATAGATGATAATTATTTCAATGCCAGGTCCATGGACGTGTATATCACCAAGTTGCGCAAGCACTTAAAGGATGATGATCAGATTGAAATTATCAATATTCACGGAAAGGGATATAAACTGATAGTTCCTGAAACCGAATGACAAGATCGGTTCCCGGATGCTCCTGCCTGGTGTTCGTGCGGACTTCCAGGAGGGTCTGAAAGAGCCGTTTCGTGAAGGCCGGAGAATAAAGAAGAAGAAAAATTTGGCTGTTTCTGAAAAAAGACGTACTTTTGCACTGCATTTGGCTATTCAGCTTATTGCTCGGGTAGATGGATGCAGTGTATCGTGTAATATCATTAATTAATTTTTAAGTAGTATGAATCAATACGAAACCGTTTTCATTTTAACTCCCGTTTTGTCTGATGCACAGATGAAGGAAACGGTCGCTAAATTCAAGAAACTGCTCACCGATAATGGTGCTGAGATTCTGAATGAAGAGACCTGGGGACTGAAAAAAATGGCTTATGCTATTCAGAAGAAATCTACAGGTTTTTACTGTCTGTTAGAATTCAAAGCTGAGCCATCTGTTGTTGACACTCTCGAAACAGGCTTCCGCCGTGACGAGAAGGTGATTCGTTTCCTTACGGTAAAACTGGACAAGTATGCTGCCCAGTATGCAGAGAAGAGAAGAAACAAATTAGGTAAAGGTAATAAGGAGGCTTAATCATGGCAGAAAATAAATCTGAAATCCGTTATTTGACCGCTCCTTCTATTGACACAAGGAAGAAGAAGTATTGCCGTTTTAAAAAGAGTGGCATTAAGTATATTGACTATAAGGATCCTAAGTTCTTGAAGAAATTCCTGAATGAACAGGGTAAGATCCTTCCGCGTCGCATTACAGGAACATCGTTGAAATATCAGCGTCGTCTGGCAAAAGCCATTAAGCGTGCACGTCAGATTGCATTGCTTCCTTATGTAACCGATTTGATGAAATAATAAAAGGAGGAAACAGAATGGAAGTTATACTGAAAGAAGATATCATCGGACTTGGATATAAGAACGATATTGTAAGTGTGAAGAATGGTTACGGTCGTAACTATCTGATACCGAAGGGTAAGGCGGTCATTGCCTCAAGAATGGCCAAGAAACAGTTGACTGAAGATATGAAGCAGCAGGCTGACAAGATCGCTGCGCTGAAGGCTGAAGCTGACAAAAAGGCTGAAGCACTCAAGGATGTATCTCTTGTCATTACGGCAAAAGTGGGTTCAAACGGCGTTACCTATGGCAGTGTAAATGTAGCTACGGTAGCTGATGAACTGTCTAAGAAAGGCTTTGATATTGACCGTAAGATCATTACTATGCATGACATTAAGAAAGTGGGTAATTTTGAAGCAATTATCCATTTCTTTAAAGATGTAGAGGTAAAGGTTCCTGTTGAGGTCGTAGCTGAAGAAAACAAGGATGCTGTCAAGGCTGCTCCAAAGAAAAAGGCAGCTGAAACTCCTAAGGCAGAGCCTGTGGCTGATGCCCAGAAAGAGAAAGCTCCGGAGGGAGCTGAAGCACCTGCGTCTGAAGAGGAAGCTCCTGCAGCAGAATAAGGACATTATGTTCTATTTAGATCATTCTATTGTAAATCAATAACAGAAAATCCCAGTTACCCGTGTTGGTAGTTGGGATTTTTTATATTTCGTACTTATTGAGAAGAAGTAATTCAATAATTTTATTTTGAATATGAAAGCATTTGTTTTCCCTGGGCAGGGCTCACAGTTTGTGGGTATGGGTAAAGACCTGTATGACCAATTTCCTTTGGCTAAAAAATTGTTTGATCAGGCAAATGAGATCCTCGGGTTTAAGATAACTGAAATTATGTTCGCCGGAACTGATGAACAGTTGAAGGCTACTAAGGTTACCCAACCAGCGGTTTTCCTGCATAGTGTCATCTCTGCAATGTGCCTGGGTGAGGGCGTAAAACCGTCCATGACGGCCGGTCATTCCCTGGGTGAATTTTCGGCTTTGGTTTACTCTAAGTCACTTTCCTTTGAGGATGGACTCCGTCTGGTTGCGGCCCGCGCCAATGCGATGCAGAAAGCCTGTGATGCCAATCCGGGTACTATGGCTGCTATCATAGCTCTCCCTGATGAGAAGATAGAAGAAATTTGCAAGAAAGTATCTGTAAATGGAAACATCGTTGTCCCTGCTAACTATAACTGTCCTGGCCAACTGGTGATCTCTGGCAATGAGGATGCTGTAAAGAGGGCTTGTGACGAATTAAAGGCAGCGGGTGCAAAGCGTGCACTGATCCTGAAGGTCAGTGGTGCTTTCCATTCTCCATTGATGCAACCAGCCAAGGATGAGTTGCAGTCGGCTATCGAAAAGACTCCTTTTTCTGTTCCTGAATGTCCTGTCTATCAGAACGTGGATGCCCAGCCTCACACCGATCCTGAAGAAATTGAGAAAAACCTGATTGCACAGTTGACTCACCCTGTCCGTTGGACAAAGAGTGTTCAGAATATGATTGCAGCCGGAGCGGATGAGTTTGTAGAGTGTGGTCCCGGCAAGGCACTTCGTGGGATGATTGGCCGGATCGATAAGAATGTGAATGCCCACGGGATAGAGGTTAAATGAGTAAGATTATTATTTACCAGGCATTTCCCAGGCTCTTTGGCAATCACAACATAACCCGGAAAATATCTGGTACTCTCTCTGAAAACGGCTGTGGTAAATTCAGTTCTTTCTCAGAAGAGGTCTTAACCCGTATTCACCGTATGGGTTTTACTCATATCTGGTACATGGGAGTGATCCGTCATGCGACCGTGACGGACTATTCTGCTTATGGCATTCCCCGTCAGCATCCAGAGGTCATAAAAGGCAAGGCGGGTTCACCGTATGCCATAGCAGACTATTATGATGTGGATCCTGATCTTGCTGATCATCCGGAAAAAAGGATGGAGGAATGGAAAGCGCTTATTCTCCGCACTCATCAGGCTGGGATGAAAGTGATCATGGACTTTGTACCAAATCATGTAGCCCGTGAGTATTATTCCGTGAATAAACCGGCAGGAGTGCGGGATCTGGGTGAGGATGATGATCCTGCCAAAAGTTTTTCTCCGCAGAATAATTTTTATTATTGTTGGGGACAGCCATTGGATCTCTGTCAAATTCTTAAAGCTTTTCCGGTGGACTCTTCCCAAGATGAATATACCGAAACTCCGGCCAGGGCTACAGGAAATAATTGTTTTAGTGCCTGTCCTTCAGAGAAAGACTGGTATGAGACCATCAAACTCAATTATGGTATTGATTACTGTGATCCTGCCGGTCGCAGTACACATTTTAATCCTATCCCGGATACCTGGGATAAGATGACACAGATCTTGCTTTTCTGGGCAGGTATGGGTATTGATGGTTTCCGGTGCGATATGGTAGAGATGGTCCCGGATTCTTTTTGGTCTTATGCTACTAAGGCCGTGAAGGTTCGTTATCCTGATCTGATCTTCATCGGGGAGGTCTATGATCCTAATCGGTACCGTACTTTTATCGCTGCTGGTTTTGATTACCTTTATGATAAGGTGGGCATGTATGATACGATGCGTGCAATTGTACGGAATGAGCGTCCGGCCTCCGATATCACCGCTCAGTGGCAGAACAAGAGTGATATTTTCGGACACATGCTGTATTTCCTGGAGAATCATGATGAGCAGCGCATTGCTTCTGATTTCTTTTCCGGGGATCCTTTAAAGGCTGTCCCTGCTGTGATGGTGGGTACCTTGCTGCAACGGAATCCTTTTATGATCTATAATGGACAGGAGTTCGGTGAGAGGGGTATGGATGCTGAAGGCTATAGTGGCCGTGACGGACGGACAAGCATCTTTGACTATTGGTCGCCGTCTACTTTGACTCATGCGTATGAGATGCCATGCGGCCTGACCTTTAGGCAAAAGCAGTTGTCCGTTACTTATCGTAATTTGTTTTATACGGCTACCCATGAGAAGGCGGTTACGGAGGGTGATATGTTTGACCTGATGTACGTTAACCCGACGTCTGATCATTTCGACAGGCGAAAACAATTCGCATTCCTTCGTAAATATGAGGATGAGGTATTGCTTATTGTCGTCAATTTTTCATCAGACAAGATAAATGTCAATGTGAAAATACCCGGACATGCCTTTGATTATCTGCATCTTCCCCAAAAGCGGGTTACCGCAACAGACCTTCTTTCCGGTGACATTTATACGATGAATTTACTTCGGGATGGAGACGAGACGATGACGATAGAGCCCTATGACGGACGTGTCTATAAATTCAATCTGAAAATGGATGACAGAGGATTTGCCTTGAATGAGCATCATAAAGATGAGTTTCCTCCTGCCCATACGGCGGAGCATTTGCTCAATCAGTTGATGGTGCGCCGGTTTGGTTGTGAGCGGGGATATAACGCTCACATCGAGAGGAAGAAGAGTAAGATCGATTATATTCTTGACCATGAGCCTTCCCGCAAGGAGATAAAGGACATCGAGGATGAGATGAACCGTCTGATACAGGCAGATATGGTCGTCAGTTATGAATTTGTAGATCGGGATCATATTCCGGCCGGCGTAAATATTGACCGTCTGCCTAAGGAAGCACATGAGATGATCCGGCTGGTCCGTATCGATGACTATGATATTTGTCCCTGTCTGGGCAAGCACGTGCGTTCGACGTCTCAGATAGGTCGTTTTGCCTTGCTGGGCACCAATTGGGATGGGATGAAGCATTCCTTCCGCATCCGGTTCAAAGTAATCCCTTGACAGGATCGTCTTTAGACCTCCTGGAGTTTTCTTGAAACGGAAGACCGGTGTGATCAAAAAAGTCCCTGATGAGAAAATCATCAGGGACTTTTTTGATCGTCTGGAAACTTTCTATTTTGTTTCCTGCTCTTCCTTCATATCAATAAACTGGCCATTCTTGTCGAAAAATTCATATTGCAAGAAAGCTAATTTCTGAGAAGGAATAATGTGTACACCGAATCCATATTTAAGTTGCCACTTCAACTTCAGGGAAAAGATTCCCTTGTCGATGAAAGCAGCCACGTATGGATGTACGTGCAGATAGAATTTCTTGACACCGATCTTGTTGATGAGTCGGTCAATTTTACGCTCGAGTTGGTCTGTAAACAGAAAACTTGCTTTGATCTTTCCTGTGCCGTTGCACGTAGGACAAGTCTCCTCCACGTTCACTTCCATCACCGGTCGTACCCTCTGGCGAGTTATTTGCATGAGTCCGAATTTGCTTAACGGCAGGATATTGTGCCTTGCACGATCCTTCTGCATATCTTTGCACATCCGTTCATAAAGCATTTGGCGGTCTTCCGCCAGACTCATGTCGATGAAATCTACTACGATGATACCTCCCATATCACGGAGCCTCAACTGTCGGGCCAGTTCATCAGCAGCACCTAAATTCACGTCCAAAGCGTTTGCCTCCTGATTCTTCTCATGAGTACGAGTTCCACTGTTCACGTCCACCACATGCAAGGCTTCAGCATGATCAATGATCAGATAAGCACCATGCTTATAGTTCACGACTCTGCCGAAACTCGATTTAATTTGTTTAGTGACGTTGAAATTGTCAAAAATGGGAACCTTACCCTTGTAAAGTTTTACTATATCCGCCCTTTCAGGGGCTATGATCGAGATATAGTGCTTTACCTCCTGCTCTACATTTTCGTCGTTGACGTAAATGCTTTTATAAGTAGGATTGAAGAGATCACGCAGCATGGCAACAGCCCGGTCAGTTTCTTCATAAATCAGTTGGGGGCGTTTTTGGGTTTTTTGAACCTTGACGATGGCATCCTGCCAGCGTTTGGTCAGAATTTTCAGCTCTGCATCCAATTCAGCAACACGCTTGCCTTCAGCTACGGTTCTCACGATAATACCACAGTTGCCTGGCTTGATACTGTTGACGAGTTGTTTGAGTCGAGCTCTCTCTGCGCCACTTTTGATTTTTGAAGATACGGAGACTTTAGTTCCGAAGGGGATGAGTACCAGGAAGCGACCTGCAAAGGATAATTCAGCCGTAAGACGGGGGCCCTTGGTAGAAATGGGTTCTTTCACGATTTGCACCATAACCTCCTGACCTACGGAGAGCACCTGGGCGATGCTTCCCCCCTTGTCAAGATCGGGCAGGCGAGATGCTTTAGAAAATGGATAAAGTCTCTTGCGATCACTTTGGACCTGTTTCAGATACTTCTGATAAGAGTTAAATTGACTTCCTAAATCAAGATAATGAAGAAAAGCATCGCGTTCATAACCTACATCTACGAAACAGGCATTCAGCCCAGGCATCAGTTTCTTTACCTTTGCCACGTAGATGTTCCCAACAGAAAAAGATACTTCTCTCGTTTGTTCCTGGTATTCTACCAGTTGCTGGTCTTCCAGCAGTGCGATAGAAATCTTTTTTTGTTGTGCATCAATTACAATTTCGCTGGTCATTTCTTTCCGTTGAACTAATTTGATCATTTGAATCTACTTTCCCATTCTCCTGTCCAGCAAATAGTAACTATATGTCTTACCTGGGAACAGACTAGCATCTTATGTATAAACCCGAAGATTTACCGTCAGCTTTTCAAATGACTCTTAATTTAGAATAAGTAATCAAAAAGGGTGAGCCAAAAAGAGTTCAAACTGCTCTGCGGCACACCCTCAGTCTGAATAGACTGATGAGCTTACTTGCTCTTATGTCTATTCTTGCGTAATCTTTTCTTACGCTTGTGCGTAGCCATCTTGTGGCCCTTCTTTTTCTTTCCGTTTGGCATAATACTAAAAATTTAAATATTGATATTTTAATCCAAATCCTCAGATAGGTGACGAAGGAATTTTATTCGTTTTTCATCTCCTGGATAAAACTCTTGGCCGGCTTGAAACTGGGTAAGTCGTGGGCAGCAATGGTCATCGTCGTGTTCTTGGAAATATTGCGGGCGGTCTTCTCTGCCCTGTGCTTGATGATGAAGCTACCAAACCCGCGGAGATAAATGTTTTCTCTCTTTAACAGGTTCTTCTTGATGCTACTCATAAAAGCTTCAATTACAGCCGTAACCTCTTTTTTTGACATTCCTGTGGCCAATGCAACTTCTGCTATGATTTTTGCTTTAGTCATTGTATTTCAATATCTTTTGTTATTGGTTTGCAAAGATACTGTTTTTTATCGGAATATGAAAATCTATTTGCTTTTTTCTGAAATAACATTCCTAACTCTCTGAAAATCTTGCTTTTAAAATCATTTTAAGGCCTCCTGTATTTATTCTTTCCTTTACATTCTTTTAATTGTGAGAATTTTGTTAACTTTGCAAAGTAATACAATAAGTCTTTTGAAAATATGAAACAAACCAAAATTGTAGCTACCATCAGTGATCTGCGATGCGATAAAGATTTTATACGCAAACTCTTTCTTGCCGGAATGAATATCGTGCGTATGAATACTGCTCATGCTACGGAAGAGGGTATTCGTAGAATTGTAGCTAATGTGCGGGCCGTTTCTCCTCATATAGGAATAATGATCGATACAAAGGGTCCTGAGGTTCGTTCTACGGATGTGAAAGAACCTTTACATTATAAGATCGGTGATGTGGTCAAAGTCTTTGGGCGTCCAGAGATGGATAGCTCCCATGATATTATCAATGTGACCTATCCGAATATTACGGATGATGTAAAAGTAGGTGATGACCTGTTGTTTGACGATGGGGCAATCGATATGAAAGTGATCGAGAATACGGGTCCGATGTTGGTTGCGCAGGTACAGAATGAAGGTGATCTGGGTGCGCATAAGAGTTTGAATGTTCCCGGTGAGCATATTGATTTACCTGCATTGACGGAAAAAGACAAGCGGAATATCCTGTTGGCGATTGATCTGGATATTGATTTTATTGCCCATTCCTTCGTTCGTTCTGCTGCTGATGTAGAAGCTGTCCAGAAGATATTGGATGAGCACCACAGTGATATTAAAATTATCTCTAAGATCGAGAATCAGGAAGGTGTAGATAATATTGACGAGATAATTGATGCCAGCTATGGCGTAATGGTTGCCCGCGGGGACTTGGGAATCGAAGTGCCCATAGAGCGGATACCAGGCATCGAGCGCCGGATTATCCGTAAATGTGTGATGAAATGCAAACCGGTTATCGTGGCTACCCAGATGTTGCATACGATGATCGGTAATCCTCGGCCTACGCGTGCAGAAGTAACGGATATAGCCAATGCTATCTTTTATCGTACAGATGCCTTGATGCTGAGTGGTGAAACGGCAATGGGCAAATATCCTCTTGAGGCGGTGCAGACGATGTCAAGGATAGCAGAACAGGCTGAAAAAGATCGGGATCCGGAGAATGATATTGATCCTACGTCTGGAAAACAGTTGATCAGCCAACGGCTCTTTCTCGCCCATGCGACCATAGAGTCTACTCGCAGACTTGGTGTCAAGGGAATTATTACGGATAGTGAGACCGGTCAGACGGCACGCTATCTGGCTTCATTCCGTGGGCCTACTCCTATTTTCGCTATTTGTTATAAGGAGAAAACACAGCGCTGGCTGAATCTGAGTTATGGTGTTGCCGCGGTATATCAGAAGGGACAGATTTCTAATCAGGAGATGTTTACCGCAGCTGTACGAATGCTTAAACTGAAGGGTTATCTTGGCTTGAATGACAAGATCGCTTACCTGAGCGGCAGTTTTGGTGAGGGAGGGGGGACTACCTTCCTGGAAATCAATGATGTCAGGAAAGTATTTGATAAGAGTTATCAGTTTAAGTTGCCCAGAGGGACAGAAACTAAGGGTGAGCAGAAAAAGGGGAAGCATTAATCACAGAAGAATCCGGGGAACAAACGCTCCCGGGATTCTTCCGTAATAGGTCAAAAGACCGGTTACCTTTTTCTTCCAGTTGTCAGAAAAACGGATTCTGTCCTTTACAGCAGTTATGAATAGGTATTTTCTCTATTCTCCTTTCATGGCGACCACCGTCAAAAGGGACAGCAAAGAAGGTATCCAGTATCCTTTCAGCAGTCATGAGAGAGATGAACCGTCCCGGCAGTACCAGTACGTTTGCATCATTATGCTGCCTGATCAGATGTGCTATCTCTTCATTCCATGCTAATCCAGCCCGGATGTCAGGGTATTTGTTCAATGTTATAGCCATTCCTTCCCCTGTACCGCAAATGGCAATCCCCGGGTAGACTTCATGTCTCTCTATCGCCTGGCCGAGTTTGTGGGCAAAATCCGGATAGTCGACACTTTCAATACTATCTGTGCCGAAATCCTTGACCTTATATCCCTTTTTGGCCAAATATTGAAGGACAAACTGTTTCATAGGAAATCCTGCATGATCACTGGCGATTCCTATTGTCTTTATTTCCATAATTTCTTATCTGCTTTGAAATGAATACAGAACGGAAGGTTAACCCCCCGTTCTGTTTTAAAGAAGACCTATTCAGCTAAGAATTCCTTTACCTGTTTATAAACGTTTTCTCCTGTGAACCCGAGTTTTTGATCCAGAACCGGATAAGGAGCAGAGAAGCCGAAACTATCCATTCCGTAGATTCTGCCATTGGTTCCTACAAGACCGAGAAGTGTGCTGGGTAGTCCGGCGGTCATACCGAATATCTTTGCACCCTTTGGCAGCACTTTTTCCTGATATGTCCGGGGTTGCCTGCGGAATAATCCTTCAGAAGGAGCACTGACCACACGTACCCTGATACCGTCTTTACGGAGCAATATGCTTCCTGCTTCAAGCGTAGATACTTCAGATCCGGAGGCTACGAGGATAATGTCCGGGTTTTCATCCGAACCGGCTACGATATAAGCACCCTTACGGGCCATCTGATAGTCATTGCCCTCAGGCAGTTGACTAATCCCTTGTCTGGAGAGGATGAAAGCGGTAGGAGATTCTGTGTTCTCCATGGCCATCTGCCAGCAGACCGTTGTTTCATCTGCATCTGCAGGACGGAAGACACGCAGGCTGTCGTTGCCGTTATGCCTTTTAAGTTGTTCCATCAGTCGGAGGGTGGCTTCCTGTTCTACCGGTTGATGGGTAGGTCCATCTTCGCCGACTCTGAAAGCATCATGTGTAAAAATGAATTTTACGGGTACGCCCATGAGCGCAGCCAGTCGAATAGCCCCCTTCATATAATCAGAGAAGACGAAAAAGGTACCCATGGCTGCGATTACTCCGCCATGCAGCATCATCCCCATGCACATATCCGCCATAGCAAATTCGCTGACACCAGCCTGGAAGAAAGCCCCGGTAAAATCCCCGCGTTTCAGGCTATGGGTCTCATTGAGGAATCCATTAGTCTTATCCGAGTTGGACAGGTCGGCGGAGGAGCAGATCATGTTTGGAACTTCATGAGCCAGTACTTTCAGGCAGGCAGCGGAAGCTGCACGGGTTGCACTACCGTTTTTTTGCTCCACCTTACTCCAGTCTATTTCAGGAGCCTTTCCACTGAACCATTCGTCCATCAAGGTTTTTTTCTCCGGATTCTTTTCCGCCCATTGAGCCTCTTCCTTATGGCGTCCGGCTACGATTTTACGGAGTTCAACCTGACGGTCAGTATAGAGTTTTTTAACATCCTCAAAGATGACGAAAGGATTTGTCGGATCCCCGCCTAAATTTCTGATGGTATTGGTATAAGCTCCATCTCCAAGAGGTGAGCCATGAGTCTTTACATTATGTTCATAACTGGTACCGTCAGCCTTAAGAGCTCCTTTTCCCATCACCGTATCACCGATAATCAGGGTAGGGCGGTCTTTTTCGGCAAGGGCCGTATTCAAAGCTTTCCGGATCTCATCGACATCATTGCCGTCGATCTCGATCACATTCCAGTTCCAGGCCCTGTATTTCATCGCTGTGTTTTCAGCCATCACTACACTCGTTTCAGTAGAGAGTTGGATACCGTTACAGTCATAGAACATGATGAGGTTGTTCAGTCCCAGTGATCCGGCTATTCTGCCTACCTCCTGGGAAATTCCTTCCTCGACAGCCCCATCAGAGATATAGGTGTAGATAGTGTGCTGCATGACCGTATGTCCGAGGCGAGCCTCAAGGAATTTCTCGGCTACGGCAGCGCCTGAGGCGAGGGCATGGCCCTGGCCTAAGGGACCGGATGTGTTTTCTATACCTCGCTTCACGTTTCGTTCCGGATGTCCGTGGCAAGGTGATCCCCATTGGCGAAAAGTCTGTATCTCCTCCATGGTAAATTTACCGGAAAGGAGCAGAGCAGAGTATAACATTGGGCTCATGTGTCCCGGATCCAGGAAGAAACGGTCCCGTCCCGGCCATTCAGGCTGGTCCGGGTCATAGATTAAGTATTCTGAGAAAAGAACGTTTATGAAATCGGCACCTCCCATTGCACCACCGGGATGGCCTGATTTCGCTTTTTCTACCATAGATGCAGCCAATATACGAATATTATTTGCTGCGTGGTTCATTACTTTTTTGTCGTTCATTTATATTTGATTTTTTAATCTCTTTACAAATGTACTATTTTATATCCAATACTACAATGGATTTAGCCGGGATTTTTACTTTCAGGATATTATTTTTCAATTTGGCACCTTTGAAAAGAGCAGGTTTGACAATATTCGGGTGATTGAAATCATTAAAGTCATTGATATTTCTTGATGTGAGGATCTGTCCTTCTACCTTTTGTGGAGCAGCACCTTCCAGTTCAATGGATAGATCCTGAGGATGTTCCAGATCAATGTTGCACAAGGATAATAGAATCTTTCCGTCTTTCTCCCTTGCAGCTGAAGTGCTGATAAGGGGTACCGTCTCATCATCCTGTGTATGATTGCCGCATCGCAGTTCTGACGGAAGATAGGTAGCATCCTGGAATCCTTTATACATGGAAAAGACATAGTAGGAAGGGGTGATCACGATATGTCCTTTGCCGATGGTATCTGTCAGGATCATTGACTGCAGTACGTTGACAACCTGAGCGATATTGGCCATTCGCACACGGTCAGTATGTTTCTGGAAAATGTTCAGTGTCAAGGCTGCGACCATTGCATCACGCAGACTGTTTTGCTGGTAGAGATGCCCTTTGATCGTACCGGGTTCCTCGTCCCACCATGTTCCCCATTCATCAACCATAAGTCCAATCTTCTTCTGAGGGTCATACTGGTCCATGACTGCAGACTGCTGTTTGATGATCGTATCCATACGCTCGCACGTATAGAGGGTCTGGTAATATTCCTTATTGGAGAAACGGGTGGCGGATCCTTTATGGTGCCAGTCTCTGACGGTATAGTAGTGCAAGGAGATGCCTTGCATCCGGTCACCGATATTTTTCATGAGCACACGTGTCCAGTTGGTATCCGGCCCACTGGCACCGCTGGCAATGCGGAAAAGTTTGGTGCTGTCGCTGTAGTCACGCAGATAAGTATTATAGCGGCGGAAAAGATCGCTGTAATATTCTGGCCGCATATTTCCCCCGCAACCCCAGGCTTCATTTCCGATACCGAAGTATTTTACTTTCCAGGGGCGGTTCCGGCCGTTCTTCCTCCGGAGTCTGGCCATTGGCGTGTCCCCGTCAGAAGTCATGTACTCCACCCATTGTGCCATTTCCTGAACAGTTCCACTGCCGACGTTCCCACTGATATAAGGTTCGCATCCGAGCATTTCACAGAGGTTCAGGAACTCATGTGTTCCGAAGGAATTGTTTTCAATGGTACCGCCCCAGTTATTATTGCGAAGGGTAGGACGGAGGTTGCGAGGCCCGATGCCGTCTTTCCAATGGTAATCGTCAGCAAAGCATCCTCCCGGCCATCGCAGGACGGGCACCTTCAAGTTCTTGAGTGCCTGAAGCACATCATTCCGATAACCGTTGGTATTGGGGATATTGGAATAGGGGCCCACCCATAGCCCGCCATAGATGCACGATCCAAGATGTTCTGCAAACTGTCCATAGATTTCTTTGTTAATCTTTTGTTTACCTTGTCGGGTATGAACAATCAGCGTTGCCTCCTGGGCTTTTATAGAACAGGTAAAGGCGGCAACAAGCAAGGTCAGACTAATAAATTTTTTCATTCGAAAATGTTTTTATTGCGAACAGCCTATAAATCGGCTATTCAGGTTTAACTTATTTGTTTTGACACAATAAAAGAATAAGCAGGCTGCGGTATGCTGTCTGCGGCTATTGGCTTAGGCA